>SXZC01000205.1 GCA_005788075.1 Actinomycetota bacterium | reverse complement strand
GTTGCGGGCCATGAGCGCGTACCACCGCGCCGCCGAGAGCAGCGGGTGGGGCACGGGCTTGGCGTTGGCCATGAAGTTGTGGGTGGCGCCGATGATGGCGGCGGTCTCGTACGCGCGGCCGTTCGAGGTGCCGTCGTCGTTACGGCCGGAGCGCGCGCCCTCGGGGTCGGCCGGCGGCTTGCCGTCAGGCCAGCCGGTGAGCGTGATCACCGCCGAGTTGAAGTACACCTCGTGCCCGGAGTTGTCGACGATGAGCGCGGGCCGCTCGGGGAAGTAGGTGTCGAGCTGGGTGTTGGTGAGCTCGGGAGCCCCCTGCAGCAGGCGGTCGAGGCCGTTGCACAGCACGGCCTGCCCCTTCGGGAGCTCCTTGTCGATCTTGTGGAAGAGGGCCTCCACGTCGGCGAAGGTGGGGTAGCCCTCCCAGGGCGAGATCCAGTAGGCCGGCTCCTGCGTGATGAGGCCCGTCAGCACCGGGTGGCTGTGCGGGTCGATGAAGCCCGGCATGAGCACCGACGACCCGAGGTCCTGCACCGTGGCGCCCGGCGCCGCGGCGGTGCAGTCGTCGAGCGATCCCACCGCCACGATGGTTCCATCAGACGAATCGATGGCCACGGCCTCGGCACGCGGGTTGGCGTCGTCCATGGTGATGACGGCAGAGGCCTTGAGGATCACGTCAGCGGGCACAGCGGGCTCCTTCTCTCATTGGTACGACGTGGCACGGTCGATATTGGGCATGGTCGATATTGGGGCATGGTCGCCCCGGGGCGTGGGCTGGGCGTGATGAAAAGGCCATCACGCGTGCGGGACTTCCTTCTCGGGATCGGGGTGCGCGCGCATGTTCACGCGCATGATCACGTAGGCACCGAGCCCCGCGAGGACGCAGATGGCGCCCACCACGGCCATGGCGGTGCCGAAGGCACCCGGGTAGATGCCGCCCGCCACGTCGAGCACGTCGGCGGGGGCCGGGGTCGTGCCGCCCGAGACCGCCCAGTCCTTGAGCTGGTCGGCCGACTGACCGCCGAGCCGGTCCTGCACGTCGCGGCGGGTGATGGCATCGATGAGCACGGTCGACCCGGCGAGGCCCAGCGAGTACCAGAACTGCCCCACCGTGGTGCGCGACGATGACACGGCGCCGTAGTGCTTGGGGTCGGCGCTCTGCAGGAACATGTTGCCGTAGGGCAGGGCCACGACGATCACGCCGACGCCGACCAGGATCAGCCCCGGCAGGTACATCAGGTACGACTCGGCCTCGCCGTACCCCGCGATGGTGAAGGCGGTGAACCCCAGCCCCGTGACGATGGTGCCCCACAGCACCGCGCCGCGGCGGGTGAGCTTGCCCGCGCCGCGGATCTTGCCCACCACGAGCGCGGCAACGATGCCGGCGATGAGGAACGGCAGCTGCGAGAGAGCCAGGCGGGTGTCGGTGAGCTGCAGCTTGTACTGGAAGAGGTTGGTGAACGACAGCAGCGAAGCGCCGTACGCAAGGTTGTAGACGAGGCCGATCAGCACGGCGGCGATGAAGATGGGCCACTTCAGAAGGCCGATCGGGAAGAACGCGCTGTCGCCCGCGTGGCGCTCCCAGAAGTAGAACGCCACGAGCAGGATGACCCCAACCAGCGCCGTGCCCCACGTAAGGGGCGACGAGAAGCCGGACGACGCATGCGCGATGCCGAAGAGCAACCCGATGATTCCGAGTCCCAGAAGGGCCTGGCCTGGGAGGTCCCACGGCCCGGTGTCCCGGTCGGCCTTGTCGTCGCCGGGCAGCACGAAGAAGGCCGCGAGTAGCGCCAGCAGCGACACGATCGGCACGAGGATGTATGCCACGCGCCAATCAACGCCGGCGAGCACGCCGCCGAGGAACGAGAAGATCACCGCCCCAACGCCGCTGACGGCCATGAACATGCCGAGTGCCGCGGGCAGCCCCCCCTTGCCCTTGGCGAAGAGCTTCACATAGGCGAAGGCGGCGCCGAAGATGGCACCGCACCCGATGCCGGCGAGGATGCGGCCGAGCAGGAACATGCCGGTGTTGGCCGCCGACAGCACCACGAGGTCGCCGACGATCGTGAAGATAAGCGCCGCGCTCAGCACCTTCCGACGACCGAGCTTGTCGGCCAGCATGCCGGTGGTGATCACGGTGGCGGCCAGCGCCAGCGTGCTGATGGCGGCGGCCAGCGCGGCCGTGCTCCCCATGTCGAGCGCGTTGGCGGCGCGCAGCAGCGCCGTGGAGTTGATGTTGGGGTCGGACGTCTGGATGGCCGCCAGCACGCCGAGGACCACCAGGCCCACCATGGGCGCCACGTGGTGCGCCTGGGCGGCGCCGCCCTTGTGGAAGATGCTCACCAGGCGTCCCGTGGAGCAGTCGCGCGGTGGATGCCACAGACGGGCAATCGCTCATCCATGGGAAATGTCATACGCATTGGAGGGATCCTTGTGTCCGACCGGAAGGCGACTACGACATGAAGGTACGCGTTCGAGCGGCGCCGCGCGATGGGGTGCGGGCGCGCATTGCGCCGGGCAGATCAGGGCTCCGGGTCCGGCCGGGGAGGCCCCACCACCGCCCGCGTGCGCAGGTCGAAGCGCACCGACAGGTACCGTGACACCACCACGAGGCCC
>SXZC01000204.1 GCA_005788075.1 Actinomycetota bacterium | reverse complement strand
CACCGGGTGGATGGCGTACTTGACCTCCACGCCTTCCTTCTCGAGCGTGTCGGCGAGTTCGCGCACCTTGTGCTGCGCCTGGGCAACGGCCATGCCGTAGCCCGGCACCACAACCACCAGGCGGGAGTTCTTGAGGATCTCCCCGGCCTCATCGAACGACGCGCTGCGGATGGAGCCGACCTCCTGGTCGCCCCACTCGGCCTCGGTGGCCCCGAACGCCCCGAAGAGGACGTTGCGGAACGACCGGTTCATGGCGCGGCACATGATGATCGAGAGGATGAGTCCCGACATCCCGTCGAGGGCACCCGCCACGATGAGCAGGTTGTTCTCGAGCACGAATCCGAGCAGCGCCGCTGCGATGCCGGCGTAAGCGTTGAGCAGCGCGATGACCGTCGGCATGTCGGCGCCGCCGATCGGGATGATCAGCAGGACGCCGAAGGCGAGGCCCGCGAGGACGATGACGGGGATCGCCCACACCTGCGACGGGTCGACGGCCAGGATGACGACGCAGATCAGCGCCACGGCGAGGACGGCGAAGTTGAGGGTCTTCTGCAGCGGGAACACGATGGGCCGCTGCGCGAGCCACTTGACCTCCTGCAGCTTCCCGGCCGCCATGAGCGATCCGGTGAAGACCAGCGCACCCAAGACGATCTCGATGCCCAGCACCGCCATCACGAACCAGTTGATGTCGGGCGTGGCGTCGTAGAACTTGGCGATACCCACCAGGCCGGCGGCCAGGGCGCCGAACGCGTGCGACAGCGCGATGCGCTGCGGCATGGCGGTCATGGGCACGAGCAGGCCCAGCGGCACGCCGATCGCGGCACCGATCAGCATGGCCACCGCGATGTAGATGTAGCCGGTGGTCGTGATGACCGGCAGCAGCAGCGTGCCGATGATGGCGAGCACGAAGCCGATCTCGCCGGCGAAAATTCCCTTGCGCGCCGTCTTGGCGTCGGACATCCACTTCAGCGACAGCACGAAGCCGATCGCGCCCGCCAGGTAGAGCAGGCTGATGAGGATGTACAGGCCGGTCTCGGTGCTCGGGTCCGGGAAGAACGACGTTGCCATCGGGAGGAGTTCGGTCATGACGACGCCTCCGCCTCGGCCGCCTCAGGCTTCTTGGGCTTCTCCCGCGGCTTGAACATCTTCAGCATCTTGTCGGTGATGAGGAACCCGCCGACCACGTTGATGGTCGAGGCGATCACCGCGATGAACCCGAGGATCGTGGTGTACGCGGTGTACTGGCCGCCCAGCACCACGATGGAGCCCACCAGGGAGATCGCCGAGAGGGCGTTGGTGAGCGCCATGAGCGGCGTGTGCAGCAGGCGCGGGACGCGACGGATGGTCTCGAAGCCGAGGAATCCGGCCAGGGCGAACACGAAGAGCCCCGTCATGATGAACTCGACGCTGACGTTCACTTGGCGGCCTCCTCAGCAGCCGGGGTTTCCTCGGACTCGGGCTCGGGGTCCGGCGCCGGGGGCTCCGGCTCGGGCAGCTTCTCCATGCCGAGGGCCTCGCGCACGCGGTTGTTCACCACGTCGCCACCCCTGGCCACGACGCTCTCCTTGATGACGTCGTCATCGACGTCCACGCTCACCGCGCCATCGACGACCATGAGGGTCACGAAGTTGGCGACGTTCTTGCCGAAGAGCTGGCTCGAGTGCACCGGGATGGTGCCCGGCAGGTTGACCACGCCGATCACCTGCACGCCGTCCACGTCGACGGTCTCGCCGGCCACGGTGGGCTCGCAGTTGCCGCCCTGCTCGGCGGCGAGGTCGACGATCACCGATCCCGGCGCCATCTGCTTCACCATCTCGGTGGTGACGATGACCGGGGCGGTGCTGCCCTGCACCTGCGCGGTGGTGATGACCACGTCGCTGCCGGCGACGGTCTTGGCCATGAGCTCCTGCTGCTTGCGGATGGTGTCCTCGGAGAGCTCCTTGGCATAGCCGCCGGATCCCTCCTCCTGCCCGGTCTCGAGCGGAAGCTCCACGAAGCGGGCGCCGAGCGACTCCACCTCCTCGCGCGCGGCGGGGCGCACGTCGTAGGCCTCCACGAGCGCGCCGAGGCGGCGCGAGTTGGCGATGGCCGCGAGGCCCGCCACGCCGGCGCCGATCACGAACACCTTGGCGGGGGCGATGGTGCCGGCCGCCGTGGTGAGGAGCGGGAACATGCGGGGCAGCTTGTCGGCCGCGATGATCACGGCCTTGTAGCCCGCCACCGCCGCCTGCGACGAGAGGATGTCCATCGACTGCGCGCGCGTGGTGCGCGGCACGAGCTCGAGGGCGAACAGCGTGGCGCCGGTGGCGCCGACTGCCTTCACCAGCTCGGGTCGCGCGAACGGCGCCACCGAGCCCACCACCACCTGGCCCTGCCGCAGCTTGCCCAGGTCGCCGCACGATGCATCGCCGTCCATCACGTTCACCTGCACCAGCACGTCGGCGCCGAAGGCGTCGTCACGGGTGCCGATGCGCGCGCCGCGATCGGTGAACGCGGCGTCCGGGTAGCCGGCCGCGTCACCCGCGCCCGACTCGATGATGATCTCGAAGCCCGCCTTGGTCAGCTGGGGAAGCGCTGTCGGGGAGAGCGCGACGCGGGTCTCACCCGCCCGGTTCTCCCGCGGCACCCCGATGACCATGCGCAGCGTGTCGGTTGTTGCCATCTCGCTCTTCTGGTCGGTCCCGAGCCCCGAGCGCGCTAGCTGCGCGCCACCTGATGCGGCGTAAACGGAGTTGGTGTCGGGCGGTGGTTCATGGACGCGTCACGCAGGAACCCGGGTATGGCAAAACGCGCATGCTGACCCGGGAGGATGGGGATTGGTACATGACCGCAGGCGGGTATGCAACGTGCGAACCCACCCCGCGGGACAGGGGTCCCGGTGGTGGTGCCACGTCACCGCCCCGCGGCGTCCAGGCGGGCGAACTCGTCGTCGGTCAACTCGAGGCCCACGGCGCCCATCATCTCCTCCACCTGGGCCACGCCGGTGGCGCTCGCGATGGGGCTCACCACCCCCGGGTACCGCATGAGCCAGGCCAGCGCCACCTGCCCCGGAGTGGCCCCGTGGGCCGCCGCAACCTCATCGAGCACGGCCAGCATCGCCCAGCCGCGGTCGTTGAGGTAGGCCTGCGAGATGCCGCCCGCGCGGGGCGTCTGCGGCAGGTCCTCGCCGGGGCGGTACTTGCCGGTGAGGAAGCCGCGGGCGAGCGTGAAGTAGGGCGCCACGCCGATGTGCTCGCGCACGCAGATGTCCTCGCCGTCGCCCTGGTAGTCGGCCCGCTCGAGCAGGTTGAAGTGCGGCTGGAAGCCCTGGAAGCGCGCGAGGCCCTCGGCCTCGGCGATGTCCAGCGCCTCGGCCAGGCGCCCGGGGGTGTAGTTGGAGGCGGCCAGGTGGCGCACGAGCCCCTCCTGCTCGAGCTCGTCGAGGTTGCGAAGCGCCTCGCCCAGCGGAATCGCCTCGTCGTCCTTATGGGCGTAGTAGAGGTCGATGCGGTCCACGCCCAGGCGCGCGAGCGACCCCTCGATGCCCGCGCGCACGTTCTCGCGGTCGAGGCCGGCGCGCATGTGCGGGTCGCCGGGGTAGCCCACCTTCGTGGCGATCACCAGGTCGTCGGGGCGACCGCGCGCGGCCAGCCACCGGCCGATGATGGCCTCCGACTCTCCGCCCTGGTTGCCCGGCACCCAGGTGGAGTAGACGGTGGCGGTGTCGATGAAGTTCCCGCCGGCCGCGACATCGGCGTCGAGCACGGCGAAGGAGGTCTCCTCGTCGCACGTCCACCCGAACACGTTGGTGCCGAGGCAGATGGGCGAGACGTCGAGGTCGGTCGATCCGAAGCGGCGGCGTTCTGGCATGGCGGGAACCTACTCGCTCACGCCACGCGGCAACCGGAGATAGTGACGAAACGGACATGTTGCGCAAGTGCCACGCGCATGCCCGTTCCTCTTGAAATTCCCGCGGGACGCGCGACCATTGACGGCATGGATACCCGCAATCAGAGCACCGATGAGCACGCAGTGGTGGTGGCGCTGACCACCGAGCACCTTCGTGCGATCGAGGCGGCTCTCGATCTCGCGAGGGCGGTCGAGCACGGCGAGATCGCCGTGAGCGATCCCGACGAGCTGGGCCAGGCCAGCGTGGCCGCCGAGGGGCTGTCCCAGATCGCCCGCCTCACCACCGCGAGCGCATAGGGAACGACAACGCGAGGGGCCCGGTCTCCCGGGCCCCACATCACCGCGTCACGCAACTCCCGGGGGGCGTCCTACTTGGACGACCAGCCCTGGGCCGAGTGGCTGCCGTCGCAGAAGGGCTTGTTGGCGCTCAGCCCGCACCGGCACAGCGCGATGGTGGGGTTGAGGTCCGTGAACGGCTGACCGTCCTCGCCGGTGAGCGTGAAGTCGCCGCTCACGAGGATCGGCCCGTCCTCCTTGAGGCTGATCTCTGCTCCGTCTGCCATGGGGTCTCCCTTCGAGGTACTTGCACAGGCAAGTATAGGGTAGTCCACGGAGGGCGCCCCGCGGGCGATGTACGGCACTTCTCGGGCATCACCCCAACGGCGGTGACGGGTGATCTCCCTGCATCACTGCTGACCAGCCACCGGGGTAGATGAGCTCAGGCATGTCGAGGGCCACCGCTGCGTTGAGCAGCATGCCCAGGGCCATGAACTGCCTCATCACGTCGTCCCCGGCTCCCGTGTGCGCCGCGACGAAGGCGCGGATGTCACCCACGTGCGTAGCGACCACCTCGCGAATCTCGGGGTCGTTGCTCGCGGCCATGGCCTGGAACTGCATGGCGAGCAGATCGCGATCGGACAGGATCTGCCAGTACGAGTCGCAGATGGCCTGCATGCGGTCCCCGTCCCCCGCCGACTCCGCAGCCGCACGGAACGCGTCGAACACCGCCCCGTACGCGCGGTCGACCGCGGCGAGGAAGAGCGCGCGCTTGGTACCGAACAGCCGCACCACGTAGGGCTGCGTGATGCCGGCCCGGCGCGCGATGGCGTCGGTGGACGTACCCTCATAGCCCGTACGCGCGAACTCGGTCATCGCGGCCACGACGATCGCCGATCGGCGATCGTGGGCGGTCATCCTGCTGCGGGCCTGCGTGCTCACCCTTGCCATGTTATCAGTCGATTACTACATTGCTGCGCCATGACATCCCGAGAGCACTCACACCACCCCGATACCCCCGCTGCGGGAGGATCCCGCGCCCACATCTGGGCACTGGTGCTCACGGGCATCGGCCTGTTCATGGTGACCCTCGACAACCTGGTGGTCACCACGGCGCTGCCCGTGATCAGGGTGGATCTCGGGGCCTCGGTGGAGACCCTCGGCTGGGTGGTCAACGCCTACACCCTGGCGTTCGCCGTGCTGCTGCTCACCGGCGCGGCGCTGGGCGACAGGTTCGGGCGGCGAAAGGTGTTCGCCGCAGGCCTGCTCATCTTCGCAGCGGCATCCGCGGGCTGCGCCCTGGCCCCCAGCATCGAGTGGCTCATCTTCTTCCGGGCGCTGCAGGGGCTCGGCGCGGCGCCGGTGCTGCCGCTGTCGCTCACGCTGCTGGCCGACGCCTTTCCGCCCGGCAAGCGCGGACTGGCCATCGGCATCTGGTCGGGCATCTCGGGGCTGGCCGTGGCCGCGGGCCCGCTCGTGGGCGGAGCCATCGTGGACGGCATCTCATGGCACTGGATCTTCTGGGTGAACGTGCCGATCGGCATCGTGGCCGCGGGGCTGACCCTCTGGAAGATGCGCGAGTCGTTCGGTCCCGACACGGGCCTCGACCTGATGGGCATGGCCCTCGCCGCGGTCGGCGTGTTCGGCATCGTCTACGGAATCGTGCGCGGCAACGAGGCCGGGTGGGGATCGCCGGAGATCCTCGGCACCCTCATCGGGGGCGTGATCTTCGTGGGGGCCTTCCTCTGGTGGGAGTCGCGCACGGCCCACCCCATGCTGCCGCTCAAGTTCTTCCGCAACCGCGGGCTCAACGTGGCCAACGCCGCGTCGGTGTGCCTCTACTTCGGGCTCTTCGGCGCGGTGTTCTTCCTCGCGCAGTTCCTGCAGACCGTGCAGGGCGACAGCCCGCTCGAGGCCGGCGCCAAGGTGCTGCCCTGGACGATCATGCCCATGTTCATCGCGCCGGTCGCGGGCCTGCTCAGCGACCGCTTCGGCGCGCGGCCGTTCATGGTGGGCGGGCTGCTCATCATGTCGGGGGCATTCCTCTGGATGGGCCTCGTCACCACCCCCACCATCTCCTACATGGGCCTGTTCGGCGGGTTCCTGCTCGCGGGCTTCGGCATGTCGATGGTGTTCGCGCCCGTGTCGAACCTGCTCGTGCAGTCCGTTCCCGAGGTGGACATCGGCAAGGCATCGGGCACCAACAACACCGTCCGCGAGATCGGTGGCGCCATGGGCATCGCCGTGATGACCGCCATCTTCACGGCGTCGGGCTCATACAACAGCGGCCAGGCCTACGTGGACGGCCTCAACCCCGCCGTGCTCGTGGCCGCGGCCGTGCTGCTGGTGGGCGCCATCATCGCGCTGGCCGCCCCGCGCCTCACCGGGCCGAAGCCGGAAGGCGTGGCCGCGCACTGACGCGCACGCGGCTAGTAGGGCAGTGCCCTCGGCTGCAGATGGTCGACGATGTCCCCGGCGAGCCCCGGCTGAAGCGGGTCGACCGCCACTGGCATGGTTCCCGGCGCCTTCGCGATGGCGTCGGGGAGGTCGAGCCACACCGCGAACGGTGACAGCGTCGACTGGAGGATGAGGCGGCCCGCCGTGATGTCCGTGGCGGAGATCCACCAGGTGGGATACGTGCCGAAGGGCTCCGACGGGGCCCCGAACGGAACGGACATCGAGCGGATCACGCTCACCGCGCCGGCCAGCGCCTCGTCCGTGTCGGACGGCTCGGGCAGGTGGTCGAGGAAGTACGTGCCGCGCACGAACCGCGAGATCGGGTCCACATCACCGGGCAGCGCCTCATCGCCCCCGAACGGCGCGTAGCGCGCGAGCCCGGCGAGCTGGTCGTCCAGTGGCGGCTCGTTGGTGACCACGCGGGCATCGCGGCCCTCGTGGATGACCACGCCGTCCTCCAGCACCTCGACCACCGCGGCGTCGCCGTGGCGGTCCTCGACGGCGAGATGCAGGCCCAGGGACGTCCCGCGCGTGGGCACGTCGACGATGCGCACCGAGTCGAGCGCGGCGAGCACCTCGCGCACGGTGGCGCAGGTGTCCAGCGCCCACTGCGCCCACATCAGGTTGCCGAGCGCCGGACGGTCGTCGGGTGCCTCCCACACGGAGTCCTCGAGATAGAGGACGTGCGCCGCGAGGCCGGCGTCGTTCACGCCCTCCGAGGTGGTGGCATCCCATGCGCTCACGGCCAGCGACGCGTGGCGCGATGTCCACTCGAGCGCGTCAGCGCCGGGGGCACCACGGCGTGCGAGGCCGGCGGGCAGCGCCCAGATGAGCGGCTCGTCGCTGACGTACCAGTCGACGCTTCGGCACGCGACGCGCATGCCGGATGCCGTGGAGAGGAAGATTCGTGAGCACATCGCGGAGGCCCGTTGTCCTAGCCGGCCGGTGCCGGAGCCGCACCACCCGGGCCCGTGCCGCTTCCCGGGCCGCCTCCGGACGCCGACTTGTCGTCCTCGGCCTGCCACCGCTTGATCGACTTGCGCAGGAAGAAGTACTGCCACATGCCCCACACGATCTGGGTGCCCAGCGCCACGCCGGTCCACACCAGCACGCCGGCCGTGGCGGAGTGCACCTCCATGCCGCCGGCCACCAGCACCGCGATGGCGAGACCCTGCACGCCGCCGATGCCCCCGGGCAGCGGCACCAGCGACCCCACCTGCCCGATGAAGTAGGCCATGAGCATCACCGGCAGCGCGATGGGCTCGGTGACCGACGCGATGCCCAGGTAGAACGCCACGAAGTCGAAGCCCGGGGTGGCGAGCATGCCCGTGATGGCGGCCGGGCGACGGATGGTGCGGATGGCGTCATATGCCCCGGGGGGAAGCCGGTCGCCGATCTCGCGGATGAGCGTGCGGGTCTTGGCGAACCGCCCGGTGAGCTTCTCGCGGCTGTCCTCATCGGGGGGCACGAAGGTCTTGCCCTTGCGGGCGAAGAGCAGGATCACGATCACCACGGCGGCGGCGATGGCCGCGGGTATCCAGGTGAGGGCCGGGTGCAGGTCGCCGCCCACGAGCCCTGCGCCGATGAGCACGCCCAGCAGCATGATCATCACGGTCATCACGGTGTTCGAGAGGATCAGGAACGCCGTGGTGGTGCGCGAGATCTGCGCGGCGTTGAAGCCGGCGCGCGCGAGCGCCCAGAACTGCACGGCAAAGCCAGTGGCGCCGCCGCCGGGCAGGGTGTCACCGAGCGCCAGGCGCGATGTGGTGAGCTGCATGCTCTCCTTCAGCGAGAGCGGGCGCGCCGGGGTGTCGCTGCCCTGCGAGAGCATGCGCGCCGCGGCGCCATACACAGCCCAGAAGAGCAGCACGTAGCCGGCCACCGAGAGGATCTCGAAGGGCACGGCCAGCGCCACCAGCTTGGGATCTCCCGCCTCCACGTCGGCCCAGATCTTCGGCACCAGCTTGATGACGAAGAAGATGATGAGGAGGAAGATCGCGTAGGTGATGACGCGCTTGAGCAGCCCCTTGAGGGCAGCGTGATCCATGTGGCGCCATGCCTTGGGATCGATGTGCTTGCCCCGGATGCGCTGGGGGATGAAGCGCGTGAGATGCGACACGACTCTGACCCTACCCCACGCGCTGCCGGTGCATCTGCGAGGATCGCCCCGATGGCGCCCCCTCTGCCCACATGAGCAGCGTGGCTAACGGCGGGCGGTGCGCGCGGCCGGGGTCGGCAGTCGCATGCGCCGGTGACGTCGAGGCCGACGCGCCATGAGGTGGCCCACTCGCCGCCCGACGATGAGGAAGCGCGTGCGCCCCACGCGTCCGCTGCTGCTCGCGTTCCTCGGCGTCATCGCCGTGGGCACCGTGCTGCTCATGCTGCCCATCAGCAGCACCGCGGCCGGGGCCGCCCCATTTGGCGACGCCGTGTTCACGGCCGCGAGCGCCGTGACGGTGACCGGCCTCACGGTGGTCGAGACGGCCACATACTGGACCGGCTTCGGCGAGGCGGTGCTGCTGGTGCTCATGCAGCTGGGCGGCCTGGGCATCATGACCTTCACCGCCCTGCTCGTGGTGATCATCGGAGGCCGGCTCGGCATGCGGCGCCGGCAGGCGGCCCAGGCCGAGCAGGGCATCCTCGACCCCGGGGAGATCAAGCGCGTGATCATCGGGGTGGCGATCCTGTCGGCCACCATCGAGGCCCTGCTCGCCATCGTGCTCTTCGCGCGCTTCGTGTCCCTCGGCTTCAGTCCCGGCAAGGCGGCGTGGGATGCCGTCTTCCAGTCGGTGAGCGCCTTCAACGGCGCGGGGTTCAGTCTCTTCACGGACAGCCTGGCGCGCTTCCAGGGCGATGTCATCGTGCTCGGCACGATCGCCCTCGGCATCATCGCGGGCGGGCTCGGGGTGCCCGTGTGGGCCGACCTCACGCGCCGGCGGCGCATGGGGCTGTCGCGCCGGCGGTGGTCGCTGCACACGCGCCTCACGCTGCTCGGCACGGCGATCCTCCTCGGGCTCGGCTTCGTGGTCATCACGATCTTCGAGTGGACGAACCCCGCCACGCTCGGCGCCATGCCCGAGGGCGAGCGCCTGCTGAACGGCGCCTTCCAGGCGGTGACCCCCCGCTCCGCCGGGCTCTCCACCGTGAACTACGGGGACATGCGGGAGGAGACGCTCTTCTTCACCGACTTCCTCATGCTCATCGGCGGCGGCAGCGTGTCGCCGGCCGGCGGCATCAAGGTGACCACCATGCTGGTGCTCGCCCTGGCAACCGTGGCGTCGCTTCGGGGTGCGGCTGACGTGCAGTTCATGGGGCGACGCCTGCCATCCGCCGCGATCAAGCAGGCGCTCTCGGTCACCGTCATCTTCGCGAGCTCGATCCTCGTGGGCACCATCGCACTGCTCATCGCGTCCGACGTCGGCCTCAACGCCGCGTTCTTCGAGGTGACGTCGGCGTTCACCACGACGGGCCTCTCGACAGGCATCACGGGCTCGCTGCCCGGCGTGGCCGAGGGCATACTGATCGTGCTCATGGTGGTCGGACGCCTGGCGCCGCAACTGCTCGGCGCCGCGCTCGTCCTCCGCGAGACGGGAACCACCTACCGCTACCCCGAGGAAAGGCCGATCGTTGGCTAGCAGGTCGGAGATCATGATCGTGGGGCTGGGCCGCTTCGGATCAGCCGCTGCGATGAGCCTGATGGAGCTGGGACAGGACGTCGTCGGCGTGGACTCCGACGAGAAGCTCGTGCAGCGGCACGCCCCCATGCTCACCGAGGCCGTGCAGGTGGACGCCACCGACATCGACGCCATGCGGCTGATCGGCGCTGAGGAGGTGCAAACCGCTGTCGTGGCCATCGGCAACGACATCGAGGCGAGCATCCTCGCCGCGTCAGTGCTGCTCGAGCTCGGCGTGCCGCGCGTGTGGGCAAAGGCCGTGAGCGATCGCCACGGGCGGATCCTCGAGCGGCTGGGCGTGCACCGCGTGGTGTTCCCGGAGCGCGACATGGGTGACCGCGTGGCGCATGGCCTCGTGGGCCTCACCCTCGACTTCGTCCTCATCGGCGCCGACTTCGCCATGGCCGAGACGACCGCGCCCAAGGAGGCCCTCGGCCGCTCGCTGGCCGAGGTCGGCCTGCGCAGCCGGTACGACGTCACCGTGGTGTGCACCAAGGCACCGGGCGGGCGCTTCACCCTGACCGGCCCCGACACGGTGCTGCAGGCCGACGACATCCTGCTGGTCATCGGCGAGAAGGAGAACGTCGAGAGGTTCTCGCAGCTCGAGTAGGCGCCCGGGGTAGCGGGCTACCCGGCGCCGCTCAGGTCAGTGGCGGAAGCGTCCCCACGGCTGCGCCCGGGCCACGTGCCACCGGCCGCTTGCGCGCCAGCAGCATGAGCACCCCGGCACCCCCGAGCAGCAACAGCGCGAGGATCGGCGCGAGCACCGTGAGCTGGCGGACCGTGGGCACCTGGGTCAGCGCCCCGCCGATGTCCTCGAAGATGCGCACCAGGTCCTCGGTGGACGTGGTCTGCGCGAACACCCCGCCGGTCTGCGTGGCCATGGTGGCCAGGGTCTCCGGGGGCGGCGGTCGGTCGGGGCGGCCGGGGTCGTTGCCCAGCATCACGGTGTAGAGCGGCACGCGCTTGTCGCGGGCGCGCTGGGTGGCCTCCTCCGGCGTGATCCCCACGTTGCCCGCGCCGTCGGTGAGCACCAGCACGCGGCCGGCCGACTGCTGCGGGGTGGGCGGCAGCGGCTCCAGCACGCCGGCGCCGCTCAGCGCACCGAGGCTGGCCACCACGGCCGAGCCCAGCGCCGTGCCCTCCTTCACCTCGAGGCCGTCGAGTGCCGCGCGCACGGCGGGGCGGTCGAGCGTGGGCGCCACGCGCACCACCGCCCGGTCGTTGAAGGTGGCCAGGCCCACCAGGGCCTCGTCGGGCGCGGCGTCGAGGAACCTGTTGGCGGCCTCCTTCGCCGCCTCGAGGCGCGTGGGCTGCAGGTCGGTCTTCTGCATGCTCTTCGAGGTATCGATCGCGAGCATCACGGCGCCCTGGCGGCGCTCCTCCGTGGTGTCCACGGCAGGGCGCGCGAGTGCGATGGGACCCATGGCGGCGGCCAGGATGGCCAGGCCCAGGGCCACGCGGCGAAGCAGGCGTCCGCGGCTATCGGCGCCGATGGCCATCACACGCGGGTCGGCGAACGCCCGGGCGGCCTCGCCGCGCTGGCGCTCCCACACCACGGCCATGGCCACGAGCACGGGCACGATGAGCAGCGCCCACAGCCACATGGGCGAGAGGAAGGTCACAGCCGCGGCCCCACGCGCCATGCGGCCACGCCCGCGAGCATGAGCAGCAGCGCTGCGACGGCCGTCGGCCAGGCCGTGGCCTCGCTCATGATCGTCTTGGTGCCCACGAACGTGCCGAGGTCCTCGTACACGGTGCGCACCGACTCGGCGTCCTTGCTCTCGAAGGCCTCGCCCCCGGTGATCTCCGCCACGGCGGCGAGCGACGCCGGATCCGGCGGCACCGCGCGGCCGTCGGGCAGCACGCCCTCGGCCGTCCCGAGGGCCACGGTGTACACCGGCACGCCGGCGTCCTTGGCTACCTGCGCGGCATCCTGCGGCATGGTGCCCACGGTGTTGGCGCCGTCGGAGAGCAGCAGCACGCGGGCGCTCCTCAGCTTCTCGGCGCCCGGCTGCGTGGAGCGGATGGCCTCCACCGACGAGATGATCGCCTCGCCCGACGCGGTTGCGCCATCGGCCACGAGGGAGTCGACCGAGCGCTTGAACGCCTCGCGGTCGGTGGAGGGCGGCAGCAGCACGTCGGCCTGCCCGTTGAAGGCCACGAGGCCCACCTGGAACTGCCGCGGCACGCGCTCGGCGAAGGTCTTGGCGGCGTCCTGCGCCGCGCGCAGGCGGTAGGGCGACACGTCATCGGCGGCCATCGACCCCGACACGTCGATGGCCAGCATGATCGTGCCCTCCTCGCGCGGCACGCTGGTCACCGACTCCGGCCGGGCCAGCGCCACGGTGAACGCTGTGAGGGCCAGCACCAGCAGGGCACCGGGCAGCCAGCGGGTCCAGCGCCTCTTCGGCGCGGCGAACGCCACGAGGTCGAGGTCGGCGAACGGCACGGCGGCGCGACTGCTGCCGCGGCGCTCGCGCCATATCCACCACACGACCCCCGCGACGAGCGGGATGAGCAGCAGCAGCGCCCACGGGCTGGCGAAGCTCACGATGCTCACGCGGCCCTCCGGGCGGGGCGGGCCGTGCCCAGGGCGCGGGCGAGGTCGAGCAGCCAGTCGCGACCGGGCTCCATCACCACATAGCGGGCACCGGTGCGGGCGATCATGCCGCGGCGGCGGCGCTCGGCATCGTCCACCGCGGCGGCGAAGCGCTCCTGGAACCGCGGGTCCGAGGTGTCCACCAGCAGGGTGCGGCCGGTCTCGACATCGCGCAGGGGGATCACCCCGACCGGCGGGATCTCCCGCTCGCGCCGGTCGCGGATCTCCACCACGATCACATCATGCTTGCGGCCGAGGCCGCCGATGGCGCGCTCGAGCCCCTCGGCCCAGGGCATGTCGCTGATGATCACCACCATCCCGCGGTGGCGTGCCACGCGACCCACCAGGCTCACGGCGCGGGCCAGATCGGTGCGGCCCTCGCCGTAGGGCACCACCGACTCCACCGCGGCCACGGCATCGATGAGGCCGCGGCGATCGCCGCGCGGCGGGTGCACCAGGTCGAGGTCGCCGCGGGTGGTCACGGCAAGGCCCAGGCGGTCGCCGCGCCGGCGCAGCACCACGCCCAGCGCCGCCACCACCTCGCGGGCCTGGTCGATCTTGGTGCCGCCGTGCGTGCCGAAGGCCATCGACGGCGACATGTCCACCAGCGCCCAGGTGGTGAGCACCGGCTCGAGCTCGGGCACGCGCACCATGGGCTGCCCCAACCGCGCGGTGAGCGGCCAGTCGATCCAGCGCACGTCGTCACCCGGCTCGTAGGCGCGGGTGATCGCGGCCTCGCCGCCCGGGCCCGGGCGCCGTCCGCTCCGCTCGCCCTGCAGCAGGCCGTCGAGGCGACGCCCCACCCGCACCTCCACGCGGCGCAGCAGCGATGCCGCGCTGCGACCGATGGACGCCGGGGTGGCCGTGGTGTCAGCCGACGGCGCGGCCGCCACCGATCTCCACCTTGGGCTGCGGAATGGCCGCGACGATGCGGTCGAGCACCTGGTCGGGCTCCACCTCGGCCGCCAGCGCCTCGTAGCTCAGCACCACGCGGTG
>SXZC01000022.1 GCA_005788075.1 Actinomycetota bacterium | reverse complement strand
CCCGACACCAGGCTCACGGCTGATGGCGCCGGGCGGCCGTCGGCGAAGGTGAGCGCCAGCGCCTCGCCCAGGGTGCGCACGATGCGATCGGCGGGCAGCAGGGCCACGTGATGGCGGCTGGTCACGTCGAGCCCGCGGCCGTGGCCCTCGGATGCCTCGAGCACGATCGTGCCGCGCTCGGCCACGGCCAGCGCCGGCACGGTGACCCCGCACACATCGATGGGGCCCTCGAGGCCCATGGTCTCGCGCTTGCCGAGGCTCGTGGGCCACATGCGCACGTCGATGCCCTCGCGCCTGAGGGCGTCGGCCAGGCCGATGCGCTCCACCACCGGGTCATCCGCGAGCACCGCGCGCGCCACCCCGGCGTCGGCCATCCAGCGGGCGGCCTCGCGGCCGGCCCCGGCGGCGTCCACCACCTGCCCCGTCGCCTTGCGCCGGATGAGCGAGGCCATGAGCAGGTCGACCACCGGGTCGCCCGTCGACGCGGTGCTCACCTGCGCGGGGGCCACCGGGTGGGCATGTCGCGCACCTCGGTCCATCCGGCGCCGGGCCCCGGCAGCTCGGTGGCCCAGCCGTCCTTCCCGCGGGCGCGCAGCATCAGGCGCCAGCCGGCCATCCAGGCGCGGTAGGTGCTGGGGCGCCGCCACAGCCGGCTCCAGGCGCGGAAGGCAAAGCCCGCCTTGCGCGTGGCGGGCGATGACGCCCGCGCCCGCGCGCGCACCAGGAGGTCCTGCAGGGGGATGCCCACCGGACAGGCCTCGCCGCAGGCCCCGCACAGCGACGACATGAAGGGGAGGTCGCGCGAGGCGGGGGAGGAGGGGCCCTCCAGCAGCGGGGTGATTACCGCCCCGATGGGGCCCGAGTAGGGCGAGCCGTAGGCCTGGCCACCCACAGATCGCCACATCGGGCACGAATACAGGCACGCCCCGCACCGGATGCACGAGAGGGCCTCCTCGAACTCCGTGCCGCGAAGCGCGCCGCGCCCGCCGTCGATGATGACCAGGTGGAATTCCTCGGGGCCATCGCTCTCGCCCTCGCGGCGCGGGCCCGTGATGAGGTTCACGTAGTTGGCGGCGTCCTGCCCGATGGCCGCCATGGGCAGCACCTGCAGGATGTGCGCGGCCTCGTCCCAGTCGGCCACCACGCGCTCCATGCCCATCACGGCCACGTGGATGCGCGGCTGCGAGGTGACCAGTCGGGCATTGCCCTCGTTCTCCACCACGCACACCGTGCCGGTGGAGGCCACGCCAAGGTTCACGCCCGACACCCCGATGCCGGCCTCGGCGAACTTCTCGCGCAGGCGCACGCGTGCGTGCGCCACCAGGCCCTCGCGGTCGTCGGGCACGTCATCGGTGCCGGCCTCCTCGCGGAAGAGCGCGGCCACCTGCTCGCGGTTCAGGTGCACCGCCGGGGCGATGATGTGGCTGGGGTGCTCATTCGCCAGCTGCAGGATCCACTCGCCGAGGTCGGTCTCCACCACCTCGATGCCGGCATCCCCCAGCGCCTCGTTGAGCTTGATCTCCTCGGTGGCCATCGACTTGCTCTTGGCCACCACCTTCACGCCGCGCGCCTGCGCCAGGCCGGTGATGTAGCGGCACGCCTCGGCGCCGTCGGCCGCGCGCACCACCGTGCCGCCGGCCTCGCGAACCTTGGCCTGCATCTCGGTGAGCAGTGCCGGCAGGTTTCGGATGTTCGAGCGGCGTATCTCGCGGGCGCGCTCGCGCATCTCGTCGAGGCCGTGGTCCTCGCGCATGGCGTCGCGGCTCTCGCCCCAGCTGGTGGCGGCGATGTCGAGGTTGCCGCGAAGCGTGCGGTCGCGCAGGGCGTCCACGGTGCGCTCGCGCAGCGTGCCCTCGACGTCGAGGTACGCAACCCCGCCGTCTGCGCGGCGCTTGCGGGTGCTCATCGGTCGAGCACCTCGGCCACGTGGCGCGCGCGGAGCGGGATGCCCTGGCGGTGCGCCACGCCCACGATGTGCATGAGGCATCCGAGGTCGCACGACACCACCTCGCGCGCCCCGCTCGCGATGGCCTCGCGGGCCTTCTCCTCGCCCAGGCGCCCCGAGAGCTCCGGGAAGTTCAGCGCGAACACCCCGCCGAACCCGCAGCAGCGGTCGGTGTGCTGCATCTCGCGCACCTCGCATCCGGCCTTTGCAAGGGCCTCGCGCGGGCTCGCGCTCTCATCCATCACCCGCAGCATGTGGCAGGAGTCGTGCAGGGTCACCGGGCCGCGCGCGCCACGCCCCGGGTCGAGATCATGCTTGGCGAGGAACTGCGTGAGCTCGATGGTGCGCCGCGCCAGGTCGAGCGCGGCCTCCTCCTCGGGCTCGCCCTTGAACATCTCGGGGTAGGCATGCACCACCATTCCGGCGCACGACCCCGAGGGCACCACGACCTCATCTGGACCTGAGAACACCTCGATGGTGTGCCGGGCCACCGCGCGGGCCTGGTCGGGGTGCCCGGCCGTCCACGCCGGCTGCGAGCAGCAGGTCTGGGCGCGGGGCACCTTCACATCCACTCCGCAGCGCTCGAGCACCCGCTTCGACGACTTCCACACCGATGGCGCCACGGCATCGGACAGGCAGGTGCGCATGAGCATCACTCGCATGGGCTGAAGTGTAGGGCTGCCTGCCCCGAATCAGTGGCCGTGCCCGCGAGCGCGGCGGTCATCCCACGCGCGCGTGCCGCCAACGATGACGGGCGCCCCGTCACCGGGGCGCCCGCGGGATTGCTAGGCCGGCTTCACGCCCATGCGCTTGAGCCACCTGGCGTGCGACCCGAGGGCGCCCCAGAACGTGGCGTTGGCGTTGTAGCGGAAGCCATGCACGGCGCAGAGCTCCTCCACCACCGGCGAGATCTGCCGGTAGTGCACGTGGCAGACGTTCGGCAGCAGATGGTGCTCCACCTGGAAGTTCAGCCCGCCGAGGTACCAGTTGAGCAGCTTGCTCTTGCGGCCGAAGTCGACCGTGTGCTCCACCTGGTGGCGCGCCCACTCGCGCGGGCCATCCTCCTCCGCCTCGGCGATGAGCTTGGCCTCGCTGGTGAAGTCGGCCTCCTCCACGCAGTGGGCCAGCTGGAACACCACCGCGAGGATGATGCCGAGGATCCACAGCGTCACGAAGGCGCCGAGCAGCACGCCCCACCAGGGCTGGAAGAACATCGGCAGCACCAGGAAGAGCCCGAAGAAGATGACCTTGGTGATGAGGAACTCCCACAGCGTTCCGCCCTTCGGGCGCTGAAGGGGCACGTGGGCGTTGGGACCGCGCACGAACATGGAGAAGTCACCCATCAGCACCTGGCGCGGGGCATAGAAGCCGTAGAGCATGAACATGTAGATGTGCTGCCACGGGTGCCAGGGGCTCCACGGCTGGTCGGGCGCGAACCGTGCCAGCGGCAGCTGCTCGATGTCGCCGTCCTTGTCCACCACGTTGGTGTACGTGTGGTGGGCATGGTTGTGCCGCTCACGCCAGAAGTACGACGACGTTCCCATCAGGGTGTCGAGCGAGAGGCCGAGCACGCGCCAGCGGCGCCCGAGGGCCCCATGGTTGGCGTCGTGCTGGATCGAGAAGGCCACCCCGCCCAGCGCGAACGCCAGCGAGATGCATCCCAGCCCGGCCTGCCACCAGGTGCCCGCGAAGAACACCAGGTAGGCGTACGAGGCCGCCGTCCACAGCAGCATAAACGCCGCCTTCGCGAAGAATCGAACCCTGCCCATCCGCCGCGTGCGTGCGTCGAGGATCTCTGCCACTCGCGCCCGCAGGTCGGACTGGAACGATCCGCCACCGCGCAACAGGCGCGGGGCAACCGTCGTCGTGCTCACTGCTGTATTTCTCCCGACTGGCGAGCGGGTCGCTCAAAGAGCGGTTGGTCGCTCAAGCCTTGCGGGAACCGTAGCGCTATCCGCGGGGGCGGTGTGGTCCCCCGCGTTAGGACTAGGTGCAGTGTCACCCTCGTGAGGGATATCCGTAAGGGGCGGCCCTGCGGGCGGTGATAACCTTCCGCATGCAGGAACCTTCACGGGCCCGAACCAGTTTCGACGGGGCGGAGAAGGATTGGCAAGCGAGCCGCGGACCCTGAGGACCGCGTTACCAACAGGGAACCAAACGTAGCTGCGGACACCCGTCAGCTCGCTCTCGCCGCCTAGTAAGCGGGTCTGAGAGTCGTCGGCCCATCCTTTGGATCACGAGGGGGATCACCGGCGTCGCATAGTGGTCCTGGTCCCGAGGCAGGGTTCCTCGGCCAAGGGGCGAGATTTCAGGAGGGGCTGGGGGAGAGGTGATTTGCCGGAGATGGCGCCCTCCCCGAGAAATTCATCACCGGCTGCGCTCGGAGAAACCCATCTGGAAACGCTTTCGGACGCCGGGGCAGTGCCGGCCGGGTCCACTGAGAGGGAAATACGCAGGATCTGAGGGAGCCCACGGGGGCTCCCTCAGTCGTTTCGAGGCACCGGCAATGGGCCTGCGGATGCCTGCGGACTGTGGAGCTCAACACCGACGTCCAGGTGGGCGATACGACGACTGCAGGAAAGGCCCACTCGATCAGCGGCACTGCGCTTGCGGGGGGTCTACAGTCGCTGCATGGACAGGTTCGCGCTGTCTCCTCCACCGCCCTCGTTGCACTCCCCATCGCCACCTGCGCATGCGCAAGTGGCGTCGCATCCAGCTCGGATGCGCCAGAGAGGGCTCTGATGGTTCCTGATGAAGAACGGCGGCCAGCACCCGTGAAGCAAAACCGATTCCCGCGCCTGCGACTCCCCCGCTGGGCGGTCATCACCCTGCAGAGCATCGGCGTGCTGCTCGCCGTCGTGGTCTTCGCGCTGGTGATGTTCGCGGTCCTGCCGGTATCCACCTACGGCCTCGAGCCCCAGCCCCAGCCGGCGTCCACCTACGCCGAAGCCAAGGCGGCCCTGGCGGGCATCGCACGTGCCGAGACGCAAGCGCGCATCAAGCCCGAGTGCCGCACCCGCGTGCTGGGGCCGGCGCGTCGCACCGAGCAGGTGATCGTCCTCTATCACGGCCTGACCAACTGCCCGCGGCAGATGCTCGACCTGGGACGCCAGTTGGCCCGGACCCAGGCGAACGTGCTGCTGGTGCGGATCCCGGGGCATGGGATCGAGGACGGGACGGTCCATGATCTGGGCGGCCTGGACGCGGAGGCGATGCGCGATACCACCGATGAGGGCCTCGACATCGCCCGCGGCCTGGGTGAGCAGACGACCGTGGTGGGCTTCTCGCTGGGCGGGAACATGGCCGCGTGGGCAGCGCAGGAGCGCACCGACGTCAACCGCGCGGTGGTGATCTCCCCGGCGCTGGTGCTCGGGGGCGTTTCGAGCCCGGTTGCCACCGCGTTTCGCAATACCTTCACGCGCCTGCCGCCGCTGGTGCTCCCTGGCACCGGCATCCAGCGTGAGTCCCACACCTACCCGGATGCGACCCCGCTGCGCCCGAGCGCCGAGACATTCCGCTTCGGGACGCGGGTGCTGCGCGAGGCCGCCGCGGGGGCGCCGAAGGCCAATGAGCTCGCGATCCTCATGAACTCCTCCGACCGCACCGTCTCCAATGACGCGATCGCCGAGCTGGTCAGCGATTGGCGCGCCAATGGCGCCCGGGTGCGGGAGGTGGTGCTCCCGCCGTCACTGGGCCTACCTCACGATGTGATGGACCACACGCAGGAGGGTGCCAAGCCGGCGATCGTCGACCCGATCGTCGTCGCGCTGGCCACCGGTGCCCCATTGCCGTCACCGCTGCCGCCGGGCACGCAGGTGAGCAACCGCTGACGGCCTGAGGTCCGACGCTGCCATCCGTGCGTCGCTAGCAGCCCGAGTTGGTCTTCTTCCCGTTGGGGCAGATGGTGTTCGAGAACGTGGCGCCCTGGGTGTCGTTCCTCCGGAACGTGGCGCCCGTCAGGTTGGCGCGCGTGAGGTTGGCGCCCCGCAGGTCGGCCTGCACCAGGTAGGCGCCCGAGAGGTTGGCGTCGGTGAAGTCGACCTTCTGGAGGTTGGTTGACTTGAAGAGCGCCCGGGTGAAGTCGGCCTTCACGGCACGCGCCCCCTGCAGGCTTCCCACGTTGAAGATCGACTCCACCGCGCGGGTCTCGCCGAGGTTCGCCTTCGCGAGCCGGATGCCCGCCATGCTGGCGCCGGAGATGTCCGCCCCACGCAGGTCCGCGCCCTCCAGGTTCACCTGGTTGAGGCCGAGCGGCGCGTAGCTCATGTCCTGGCCGCGCAGGTCCGCGTTCGCGCAGTTGGGCGAGCACGCCGGCAGGTGCTCCGGCTTCACGATGATGTCCTCATCCCAGCCGTCGGCCTGGCGGTTGGCGTCCGTGGTGGGCGATGCCGTGCTCGGCGTGCCGCCGTCGCCGCAACCCGCGAGCGCGATGCCAAGCGCGAGGGCGGGGATGGTGAGAGCCAGTGCGTGCCGGCGTGTCATGGGACCCTCCTGGGGGCGGGTGGCTGGGGCCGCTCGTCGGTTGCGGCCTGGGCCACAGGATACGGGTGGGCCGCCACGGGAGTCGATGGACGGCGGGGTATCGCGGCGTTGCGGGGGGTGGGCTTGGGGGAAACCCGACAGCGAAACCCTCCAAACTCGGCGCGCGGGGCATTCGGGGCTAGGGTCGCGTCCAGCCCCGGTGCCCTTCCGCCGATGGCGATTCCCCCGGGTCGGTGATCCGGCGCGAACGGCACACGTGTGCCGTATTCCTTGCAGACGACTTCCACAGGACAGTGACCAGTGAATGACATGAAGAGCAACTCCCGGGGGCTCCGGCCTTCAGCAGCCTCCGTCGCGATCCTCGGGCTCGCAGGCCTGTGCGCCGTTGCCGGCACCGCTTCGGCCCAGACCTCCACCACGCCCACCACCGCCTCGCCGATGAAGGTCTTCAACTACCCGTACTGCGAGCTGATCCCCGACACCGTGGCGAACGGCACCATCACTGAGCACGTCTTCAACACGCTCGGCTTCAACACGTGCCCCGCGTCGACGTTCAACACCATCACCGAGCAGAACATCATCGACGCCTACAACGCGCAGTACCCGCCGACAGCCGGTGCTGCCCCGTCGACGTCGGCCACCATCAACGGCCGTCGCTTCTGGGTGATGTCGACCATCCAGTCCACCGGCGGAGTCACCTCGTCCCCCGATACCCTCACGGTGAACGGCATGCAGCTGGGCCTGAAGGCCGTGCTGACGACGCCCCAGGGTTCGGCCACCGTGGGCCAGGTCCCCTATACGGCCCAGACCGTGCAGCGCAACACCGTGTACGTGTTCAAGGCCAAGCGCCCGGTCTTCGAGCTGGTCTCCCCGACCGGCCAGGTGTACGTGATGCAGTCGTACACCCTGGCGTACGACTCGAAGCTGAACCTGAGGCGACTCCAGAACGTTCCGTACATGACCGCGAAGAACAAGATGCCGAAGGGCTGGGTGTACCGCACGCGCGTCCTGAAGAAGGACCTCACGCTGACGGCGGCGGGGACCACCCAGGTGGTGAACGACCAACTGCGGAACACCTACCAGGTGAACCCGGCGGCCTCGCGCCCCCGGCGCGCCCAGGGCTAGCCGCCTCTCGGCCCGCAGCTTCTCGTGAGGGACATATGCAGGATCCGGAGGGGCCCCACGGGGCCCCTCCGCCCTTTGCGGCGGCGGGGCAGGCGAGGGCGGTCGCGCGGAGCGGGAGGCATCGGTGCGGGGCGGCTAGCGACCCCGGTCGGCGTCGCGCTGGGCACCCACCCAGATGCGCGCGGCCACGATCACCATGAGCGCGATGAACATCCACCGCAGGATGTCCTCGGGCAGGCGGTCGGCGACGATCGCGGCGAGGATCGCGGTGACCACCGAGCCGACGCCGATGATCAGGGCGTCGCGCACGCGCACGTCGCCGGTGCGCCGCTGCTGCCAGGTGCCGAGGATCGCCACGGGCACGATGGCCAGCAGTGAGGTGGCCTCGGCCACCACCTGGGTGAGGCCCAGCACCAATGCGAGCGCCGGCACGAAGATGATGCCGCCGCCCACGCCGGCGAGCGCCGCCACGAACCCCCCCGCAACGCCCAGGGCGATCGCGATGATGGCCGCGGTCATGGGTTCACCGCCAGCAGTACCGCCGCGGCCACGAGCAGGATGGCGAAGGCGCGGGAGATGGTCACCTGCGACAGCCGCATGCGCACCTTCACCCCGAGGGAGACCCCCAGCAAGGCCGGGATGCCCACGAGCATCGCCGCGAGCCAGTCGACGTTGCCGAGCACGCCGTGGGTGGCCGTGCCCACCAACGCGATCACGCCGATCGCCGCGAGCGATGTGGCGGTGGCGGCGCGTGATCCGTAGCCGCAGAGCATGATGAGCAGCGGCACCATCACCACGCCCCCGCCCACCCCGAACAGGGCCGAGAAGGCACCCCCCGCTGCCCCGACGATGATGAGGCGCCAGACGAGGTCGCGCGTCGATTGCGCGTGCGCGGAGGCGTCCATGCCCTGCATGCTGCCGAATCGCGCCCGCGACCGCGCGGGGGCGCCGGTAGGCTGGGCCGGTGAGCGACCCCTCCGCCACCCGCGAGTTCCTGGCCCGCCTCGCGGTGGGTCGCCGCGATGGCGACGTGTTCACCGGCACCTGCCACCCGGCATGGCCGGGTCGCGCATTCGGCGGGCAGGTTCTCGCCAAGGCGCTCTGCGCGGCAGCCGCCACCGCCCCGGAGAGCGCGATGCAGCCCGTATCGGTGCACGCGTATTTCCACGCCCCGGTCGCCGCCGGACGGGAGGCCCTGTACGCGGTGGAGCGCGTGAAGGATGGGCGCACGTTCGCCACGCGCCGGGTGTCGGTGATGCAGGACGACCGCCTGCTGGTGACCGTGATGGTGCTGCTGGGCGAAGCGGGGCAGGGGCCTGATCACCAGATGCCGGTGCCGATGGTGCCCTCACCCGACGCCCTCACCGCAGAGGAGCGGCTGATCCCCGAGGTCGTGCTGCCGCGCGACGCCGACTTCGAGGGGCTCGGGTATCCCGCGGACGGGCGGGTGGACCTGCGGGTGATCGATGAGGGGCGCTCAGCGGCGGGCACGCGGCGCCCCACGTGGATGCGCGTGACGGTGGAGCTGCCCGAGGACCCGCTCACGGGCGCAGCGCTGCTCTGCTACCTCTCGGACATCACGCTGGGTACTACGGCCCTCGAGCCGCACGGCGGCAGGGAGGCCACGATCGACATGCAGTTGGGCGCAGTGGAGTTGTCGCTGTGGTTCATCAACGCGGCGCCGACGCGCGAGTGGATGCTGTTCGACTTCGCGTCACCGGCGGCAACCCGGGGCCGCGCGCTCGCGCACGGCGTGATCTACGACGCCGACGGTGACGCCCTGGCGGTCGCCGTGCAGAACGCCCTGATGCGCCACGCCTGATCCGCCTGATCCGCCGGATCCGCCGAATCCGCCGATCATGCCCTTGGACCCAGAGGGCCGGGAATCGGCGGGAGTAGATTCCGGCGCATGAACGCATCGCGGTCCGCCTCGTCTGCATCGTCGCCATCGGGTGGGCACATGCCGCTGATCGGGGTGCTGCTGCGGGCGCTCCTGATCGTGCTCGCCATCGCGGCGCTCATCGGCCTGGGCATCGTGTTCGCGGGCCCCGAGGACACCGTCATGCGCGTGCTGGGTTCGGTGATGGTGCTGGGCGGGGCGCTGCTGCTGGCGATGCCCGCGGCCCTCATTCCCCAGATGCCCCCTCGGGTGGGCATGGCGGTGCTGGTGGGCATCGAGGCGGTGCTCACGTGGGTCATCATCTGGTCGCCCGACTCCAGCACGCTGCCCGACTGGATGGGGCGCGCCTCGGCCATGCTCGTGACGTTCCTCGTTGTGGCAGCCGTGGCCATTGTGCTGTGGCGCGTCACCCGAGGGGAGCGCCTGCGCACGCCGCGCATCGTGGCGGGCGTGAGCGTGGTGGCCGGCGTGGTGTTCGGGGCGCTGATCTGGGCGATGATCCTCACCGACGGCGAGGCGATGCCGCCGCGGGTGCTCGCCGGGGTGGCCATCATCTACGCGGCCACTGCCCTGGGCGCGCTGGTGCTGGCCCTCATGCGCAGCTATGCGGTGGTGCGCCGCTCCTAGGTGGGGCCCCGCCGGCGCCTAGGCCGGTGGTTCGCCCGCCTCGCGCTTCCTGCTGCTCACCGGGGGGTCCTGCCGGAGGGCGTGGCGGCGGGGCACTGGACCATGGGGGCAACGGTACCAACGGGCTCATGCGGCGCTGTGCGGCGTGCAGCCCCCGCCCGGTGGGCGGGCAGGATTCCCGCCGTCGGAGCAGTGCCGGGCGCGTCGCCCCTCCCGATAATCGGACTGGCTTAGGGCAATCGAATCGGAGGGGAATCGTGACCACCGAAGTGCAGCATCCGGCGGCGGTAGGGTGGACGGCGTTCGCCGCGGCAGTGATGTTCGTGATCGGCGTGTTCGACGTGATCCAGGGCTTCGTCGCCCTGTTCAAGGACGAGATCTACGTCGTCGGCCAGAGCGGGCTCATCATCACCACTGATTACACGGCCTGGGGCTGGGCGCTGATCGTGTGGGGAGCGGTGCTCATCGTGGCCGCGCTCTCGCTGCTCACCGCTGGTGGGTTCGGCCGCTGGTTCTCGATCATCGTGGTCGCGCTCAACATGATCGCCCAGTTCGCGTTCTTCCCGGCTTATCCGCTGTGGGGCGTCGTGGCGATCGGCCTGAGCCTCGCGGTGCTCTGGGCGCTCACGCTCGGGTGGTCGTCGGTGCGCAAGGAGATCGGCAGCTAGGGGGCCTGCGCAGACCTCATCAGCTGATCCACCCGTGCGGGGGAGGGTCGTGCCTGCGCGAGCGGGTAGGGCCACCCCCCGCACGATGCGCCGTCCGGCTCCCACGCAGGTAGGCGCAGACTCCCCACCAGATCCCCACGATCCTCCCCGCGCCCCCGGCGGCATGGCGCCCCGCCCTTCGTAGCGTCGCTCTCAGGTCCCGCGGCCGCGCGTCGCGGGTGGGAACGAGCTTCCAGGGCGGCCTCGCCGCCCGGAAAGGTGGGGGACATGAACGCACGGCACGTGCGTCGGGCAGGGGCACGACGGCGAGCTCTTGGGCTTGCCGTCGTGGGGGCGGCAGCAGGGGTGCTGGGCGTCTCGTCGACCGGCCTGGCAAATGGCGAGAAGCCACCGAAGGAGAAGGTGACGATTTGTCATGCGACGGGATCGGACACCAACCCGTACAGCAGGATCTCGGTGAGCGAGAAGTCGATCATCAAAGATAAGGGCCACGGATCGCACGAGGGCGATGTGATCCCCGCCTTCGGGGAATACCCGGGGAAGAACGTGGAGAAGGGCGCAGCCCTTCTGGCCAACAAGTGCTTCCCGCTGGAGATCAAGAAGACCGGGGACGCAACGGTCCTTCCCGGCGGCACCGTGAACTACTCGGTGGTGGTGACGAATCTCGGGCTCACCAAGATCCCGTTCTACAAGATCAACGTCACCGACAAGCTGGTTCCGCTGAAGCCGCCAGCGGAACCGCCGACGGACCTGATGCCGGGTGAGTCGGCCACATGGACGGGCTCGCTCGCCGCCGAGGGCTCATTCGGTGACATCTGCGGGACGAGCATCACCAACAAGGCCAGGGTGTCGCTCGGAGACAAGGAAGATGACGCACGTAGGAAGCGGTCGACGTCTGAAGATAAGGATGAGCCGAAGCGCCAGCCGAAGTCGCGGACCTCGAGCTGGACGACCAACGTGCTCTGCCCGCTCGACGTCGCCATCGCGAAGACGTCCGCGCAGACCGGCGTGGAGCCGGGGGGCACGATCACGTACACGGTCCGGGTGACGAACCCGGGGCCGATCCCGCTCCCGACCAGCTTCCTCACCGTGGCGGATCCGGGCGCGACCACGCTCACGCCGCCGGCGGAGATGCCGAAGGAGCTCAAGCAGGGTGAGTTCCTTGACTGGACGGCGACGAAGGTGCTCGCCGCGGACAATGCGCTCTGCAACACCAATGCCGAGAACACCGCCTCGGTGACGGTCATGCCGCCTGTGAATGGCCAGAAGCCAACGGCCAAGCGGCAGAACGGCGGGTCGTGGATGCCGAACTACACGTCGTGGCCGAAGGACCCGGTCACGGCTGCGGCAACGCCGATCCTGATCAGCGGCGGCACGTGCCCGCCGGTGACGCCGTCGAGCACGCCGGTGTCACCTGCGGCTGCACCGGTGAGCGCACTGCGCCCTGCGGGCCCGGCGCTCTCGGTGGAGAAGACCGGTCCGGCACGCGCGCTGCGCGGCGGGTTCGCTTCGTACCGCGTGACGGTGACCAACACCGGCGGCGACACCGCGACCGGGGTGACGCTGAGCGACTCGCCGGCCCGCGCGATGCGCTGGCGGGCTGTGCCGGCCGGATCGACCGTGTCGGGAACCACCGCCACGTGGGCGATCGGTGACCTGGCCGCCGGGCAGTCGGTGAGCAAGGTGGTGAGGTTCCGCATGTCCACCTCGGCCAGCGGCCGCGTGTGCAACACGGCCGTCGCCGCGGCGACGGGCATCGAGTCGGTGCGCGACCGGGCGTGCACCACGATCGTGGCGGCCAGGCGGCCTGCCACGCCGGTCACCGGCTAGCCGGTGACCGCACGGGCCCCGGGGGCGCACCCTGCGCGCCCCCGGGGCCTCCCTTATCGCGCGGTCACGCCGGGGTCGCGTTGAAGCGGGGGAGTGGCAAGCAGCTGGGCCCGCCAGGCGCGGGCCGCGGCTGACCCCCACGTCGAGCGGGTTGCGGTGGCGCTCGCCCGGCGTACCGACGCAACCCAGCCCGGGTATGCCACTGCCACCGGGCGGTCGCGTCCCATCACCCTCTTGAGCCACGCCGGCTTCAGGTCATGGGCCACGGCCTCAACAGATCCCTCTTCCGCGGGCATGTCGTCTCCGCCTTCGAGGCCGCGCTCCATTCCCACCTGGTGCAGCACCTCGTGCAGCATCGATACGTGGCGATCGGCTGGCCACTGGTTGGGTGGCTTGGCGAAGACCCCGGCATCGCGGCTCGAGAACCACACCGTCCCCGGAGTGGCCATGCCCGAGCCGGGGGGCACGTCTGACGTCAGGCACACCTCTGGCACCGGCACGGGTGCGACTCGCGAGCTCACGAGAGCCGTGGCCTCGCGCACCATGGCGTCGAGAGGGGGCGGGGCGGGAGTACAGGAGAGCATGCGCCGAAGGTAGGGGGTGTGCCCCCCCGTCGGTATGGGTACCTGTTCCGCGCGGCCGTGCAGTCGCCACCTCTGCGAGGTTCTGGCGGACTACCCGGGGGGTCAGGCGGTGCAGCGGTGGCTACGAGGTGGTGCGGGTGCGCTCCGCAGTGGCGGCAGGTGCCGACGGTCGGGGCACCGGGGGCTGCTCGAGCAGGCCCTTGAGCGACCTCCAGCGCGTCACGCCGCAGCCGTCGCGCTGGTCGATCCACGTGGCCACGTGGCGGCCGTTCACATACCCGCTGATGAATGCCTCGGGCATCCGCGGGCGCATGCGGCGACAGGGCCCGTGGTCGTCCTGCGCAAGGGCCAGGGATCGGCGCATGGCCGCCCGGCACGCGGCGGTCATCGGCGGGCACTTCAGGGCCCACGCATGTCGTGCGTGCCCGGGTCCGCGCGGCCAGACCACGACCGACAGGTCCACCTGGGGCGCTGCCGGCTGCGTCGGAGTGGCCGGTCGGGCGGCCGCGGGATAGCCACTCGCCGCCGGCGACATCAGCAGCGACACGGGGTCGCGCGGCAGGCTGGATGCGTACACGACCACGGCGATCGCGCAGATGGCCCCGGTGAGGGCGGCCACCCCGCGGCCGCCACCGGCGTTCACTGCGTGGTGGGGGGAACCATGTCGCCGTCGAGTTCTGCGGGGGCGATCACCGCCATGCCCAGGGCCTGCGCCCGTCGCACCAGCGAGCGGCCCACGATGAGGCCCGAGAGGTCGTCAACCACGGTGTGGCCATCCGGAGGATCGATCCATGCGAACGACACCCCGAGCGCGGCGAGGTCGGGCAGAAGCGCGCGGTCCCTGAAGCCGTGCGCCACGTCGAGGCGCACCCCCACCAGATGGCCACGTGCCAGTTGCTCGGTGGTCTCGGGCGCAGCCAGCAGGGCGCCGGAAGAGGTGGCCTTCACCCAGATGCACGCCGGCCGAAGCGCATGGTGGTCGGCGAGGTCGTCGAGCCGGTCGGCGAACCCGGGCGTCCCGAGCGAGACCTCGGACACCGGCACGAGCACCGCCGGCCATTCGCGCGCGAGCAGGGCATGGACCGCGCGCTGGACGGCGAGCCATTCATCGTCGGCATCGACGGCCGATCCGTCGTCGACCATGGCCATGGCTGCGAGCTCGCGCGAGCTGCGGTGCACCACGGGCACCCCGCGCGAATCGACGATGCGTCGCAGCGCCGCCCCTCGTGACCCCACCACCTCGCTGATCGCCATCACGCCACTCCGTCGCCGCCGTTCCCCGGGTTGTACGACGCCACGCACTGTGCGGCGTCCGCGGCTGGCGATTTCGGCAGGTTCGGGGTGCGCGATCGCGTCGAAACCCCCCGAGCGGTCAGGACGCCTCCCCTTCGCGCGCACGGCGCGCCCGCACCAGCGCATCCACGCCCCACACGATCGCGGGGAAGGGCAGCAGGATGAGCAGCTCCCACGACAGGGGCGCGGTGCCGAACGCCGCCGCGATGGGCGGCACGTAGAGCAGCACCGCGAGGAACACCAGCTCGAAGGCGATGCCCCAGAGCAGCATGGGATTGCTCCAGAGACCCACGTCACGGAGGCGCGCGTGCTCCGTGCGGGCGGCCCACGCCGTGCCCACCTGGCAGGCGACGATGCCCGCGAAGGTGGTGGCCGTGGCGCTCACGTAGGCCGAGTGCAGCGGGGTGCCCGGGCCGGTGGGGTCGCCGGGCATCCACCCGGCCGCCAGCAGCACGGCGATGAAGCCCCCGGTCACGAGCACCGCCGAGGTCATGCCCAGCACGGCCCAGGCGCGCACCAGCAGCCGTCGATCGATCACGCCGCTTCCGCGGGCCCTGGGCGGGCGGCCCATGATGCCCGGCTCGGCCGGCTCGCGGCCGAGGGCCAGGGCGGGAAGGGTCTCGGTGCCGAGGTCGATGGCCAGCACCTGCAGGACGGTGAGGGGCAGGGGAATCGCCCCTCCCGATAGGGCGAACACGAGGAAGGGCACCACCTCAGCGGGTGCGTGGGCGAAGATGTAGAGGATGAACTTCCGGACGTTCGCGAACACGCGGCGTCCGGCCTCCACCGCCGCCACGATGCCCCCGAAGTCATCGCCCGTGAGCACCATGGTGGCGGCCTCGCGCGCCACGTCGGTGCCGGATGCCCCCATGGCCACGCCGATGTCGGCGCGCTGCAGGGCCGGGGCATCGTTCACGTGCCCTGAATATGCTTGGTATGCACAGCTGCCAAAACTCCCCTTGCGTTCTGTCCTGCGACGCAGTTGCTAGACTGTGTATCGTGGCGCGCCTGACAACTACTTCTGTAGCATTTCCGTTAGCAGAACAGATT
>SXZC01000021.1 GCA_005788075.1 Actinomycetota bacterium | reverse complement strand
CGACATCGTCGAGGCCCGGTGGGATCCCACTGGACGGCACGTGGTGCTCGTAAGGTACGCGACGCCCCTGACCGATGAGGACGACCCGGAAGACCGTAAGCGCGTCCCCCAGCGTGCAGGTGGGTGACCCCTTCACCGAGCGCAAGCTCATGGACCTCTGCCAGGCGCTCAACGACGCCGACCTGCTGGTGGCCCTGCAGGACCTCGGCGCCGCGGGCCTCACCAGCGCGGCCAGCGAGATGGCCAGCCGCGGCGGCGTGGGCCTGGCCATCGACCTCGACCGCGTGCCGCTTCGCGAGCAGGGCATGGCCCCGGGCGAGGTGCTGGTGAGCGAGAGTCAGGAGCGCATGCTGGCCATCGTGGAGCCCGCGAAGATGGACGCCGTGGTCGAGATGGCGCGCCGTCACGAGCTCGACGCCACCGACATCGGCGAGGTCACGGACACCGGAGAGCTCGAGGCGCTGTGGCGCGGCGAGGAGGTGGTGAGGATCCCCTCGCTCTACCTCACCGACGACGTGCCGTTCTACGAGGTGCCGCGCGACGCCGCACCGGCTGAGCAGCCCATCGACCTGGCCGACGTGCCCGAGCCCGCCGACCTGGCCGCCACGTGGCTGGGGCTCATGGGCGACCCCAACATCGCGAGCAAGCGCTGGGTGTTCGAGCAGTACGACCAGCTGGTGGGCGCCAACACCATGCGCCGGCCGGGTGGTGACGCGGGCGTGGTGAGGATTCCCGGCACCAACCGGGCCGTGGCCGTCACCCTCGACTGCGCCGAGTGGCACACCGAGCTGGCGCCGTATGAGGGCGGCATGGCATCGGTGCTCGAGGCCGCGAGGAACGTGGCCTGCACGGGCGCGGTGCCCATCGCCGCCACCGACTGCCTCAACTACGCCAACCCCGACAAGGGCAGCACGGGCTGGCGGCTGGCCGAGAGCATCCGCGGCATGGCCGATGCCCTCACGGCCATCGAGGCACCGATCGTGAGCGGCAACGTGTCGCTCTACAACGAGAGCCCGCGCGGGCCCATCTACCCCACGCCGGTGGTGGGCATCGTCGGCCTGCTGGACGACGCCAGCACCAGCATGGGCATCGCATTCGCCAGCCCGGGCGACGCCGTGCTGCTCATGGGCTACGGCGAGCCCCGCGTGGACGCCAGCCGCTACCTCGGCCGCTGCGCGGGCAGCCCGCCGGCGCCCGAGCCGGCGAAGGACGCCGCGCTGTTCCGCCTGCTGGCGGCGTGCGCGGAGAGGCGCCTGCTGAAGGGCGCGCACGACGTGAGCGAGGGCGGCCTCGCCGTGACGGTGGCCGAGAGCGCGATCGCCGGGGGCATCGGCGCCGAGGTGTCCATCGACGCCGGGCGCCGCGCCGACGAGGCCATGTTCGGGGAGGGCGGCGGCCGCGTGGTGGCATCGTGCGACCCCGCCAACGTGGATGCCATCACGGCGCTCGCGGGCGATGGCGTGACCGTCACCGTCATCGGCGCGGTCGGCGGCGATGAGGTTTCGGTGGACGCCGGAGGTTCCACGGCACGGGTGTCGCTTCACGATCTGGCCCAGGTGTGGGAAGGTTCGATCCCAGCCGCCCTGGAGGCACGGTGACCCGGCTCGCGGACCCCTTCGACGGGGACCACCCCAATGAGGAGTGCGGTGTGTTCGGCGTGTATGCGCCGGACCGGGACGTGGCACGCATCACCTTCTTCGGCCTGCACGCCCTGCAGCACCGAGGGCAGGAGAGCGCCGGCATCGCCGTGAGCGACGGCGAGAGCGTGATGGTGCAGCGCGAGCTCGGGCTGGTGTCATCGGTGTTCGACGAGCCGTCGCTGCGGAGCCTGGTGGGCCACAGCGCCATCGGGCACGTGCGCTACTCCACCACCGGCAAGAACAAGTGGGACAACGCCCAGCCCGTGGCCCTTCCGCGCGGCGAGGGGCTGGTGGCGCTCGGCCACAACGGCAACCTCACCAACAGCGACGCCCTGCGCCGGCGGGTCACCGACATGGGCCACGAGCTCCGGGCCACCACCGACAGCGAGCTCATCACCGCGCTTCTGGCGCACGAGCCCGGCAGCCTGCTCGACGCGGTGTGCAACGTGATGCCCCTGCTGCAGGGGGCCTATTCGATCGTGGCCCTCACCGAGGACGAGCTGGTGGCGTTCCGCGACCCCAACGGCGTGCGCCCGCTGGTGATCGGCAAGGTGGACGGCGGCTGGGTGGTGGCCAGCGAGACCTGCGCGCTCGACCAGGTGGGCGCGCAGTTCGAGCGCGAGGTGGGCGCCGGCGAGGCCGTGCGCATCACGGCCGAGGGCACCGAGAGCCGCCAGGCGATGCCCGCCACCACCCGCAGCCTGTGCATCTTCGAGGCCATCTACTTCGCGCGGCCCGACTCGATCCTCGACGACACCGCCGTGTGGCAGCTGCGCCACGACATGGGCATCGAGCTGGCGCGCGAGAGCGTGCCCGGTGCAGACCTGGTGGTGGGCCTTCCCGACTCCGGCACCCCGGCGGCCATCGGCTTCGCCAAGGAGAGCGGCATCCCGTTCTCGGAGGCCGTGGTGAGGAACCGCTACGTGGGCCGCTCGTTCATCCAGCCCGACCAGGAGCTTCGGGCCAACGGCGTGAAGCTGAAGTTCAACCCGCTGGTGAGCGTGATCGAGGGCAAGCGCCTGGTCGTCGTTGACGACTCCATCGTGCGCGGCACCACCACCCGCCGCACGGTGCAGATGCTGAAGGACGCCGGCGCCGCTGAGGTGCACCTGCGCATCTCGAGCCCGCCCATCACCTGGCCGTGCTTCTACGGCATCGACATGGCCGACCGCGACGAGCTGATCGCCGTGGGCCAGACCGAGGCCGAGATCGCCGCGGCCGTGGGCGCCGACAGCCTGCACTACCTCACCCTCGACGGACTGCAGCGCGCCGTGGGCCGCCCGGCCGACGGCTACTGCCGCGCGTGCTTCACGGGCGAGTACCCCATCCCCGTGCCCGATGCGTCGGGCAAGGAGAGGTTCGAGGCGCAGGCCGCCGCCGGAACGGCCTGAGGTCAGGTCCCGAAGGGCTCAGGCCGCCGCCCCCAGCGGGTAGCCTGCCCCCGTGGCCGACCGGGGGATCTCCTACGACGATGCGGGCGTCAACCTCGACGCCGCGCGGGTGCTCACCGAAGGCATTCGCGACCTCGTGCACGGGGGCACCACGGGCTTTGCCGGCACGCTGCTCATGCCCCCTATGCGCGACGGCGTGCTGGTGGCCTGCACCGATGGAGTCGGCACCAAGGTGCTGCTGGCGCGGCAGATGGGCGACGTGTCGGGCCTGGGTCAGGATCTGGTGGCGATGAGCGTGAATGACCTGGTGTGCACCGGCGCCCGGCCGCT
>SXZC01000203.1 GCA_005788075.1 Actinomycetota bacterium | reverse complement strand
GCGATAAGGTGCGCTTATGGATCTGCGGCAACTGCTGACCCTCCGGACGGTGGTGGACAAGGGCTCGTTCTCCCATGCGGCGGAGGAGCTGGGCATCTCGCAGCCGGCGGTGTCATTCCAGATCCGGGCGCTCGAGGAGCGCATCGGGCAGAGGCTGCTCGACCGCAGCGGGCGCCGCGTGACCCTCACCGACGCCGGTCGCGTGGTGGACGCCCATGCGCGCCGCCTGCTGGCGCTCGAGGAGGACATGCTGCGCGACGTCGCGGGGCTCTCCGACCACCTCTCCGGCCCTCTGGTGCTGGGATCCTCCACGGGCCCGGGCGAGCTGCTGCTGCCGCATCTGCTCGGGGGGTTCAAGCGCGAGAACCCCGAGGTGGAGGTGTCGCTCGTGGTGCAGGACACCCAGACCGTGTGCGACCGGGTGCTGGACGACGAGATCGAACTCGGGGTGGTGGGCGCGGCGCGGCCGCACCGGGGGCTGGTGTTCGAGCCCTTCGTGCGCGATGAGCTCGTGGTGATCTGCCCGCCGGGGCATGCTCTCGCGAAGAAGAAGCGCATCGCGCTGGCCGATCTCGCGGCGCAGCCGATCATCCTGCAGCAGCGCGGGTCGGGCGTGCGCGCCGTGCTCGAGTCGGCGTTCCGCGCCGCCGGCATCCGCATGCGCGATCTGGACATCACCCTCGAGCTCGGGCTGCAGCAGTCGGTGCGCGTGGCGGTGCTCGACGGCCTCGGCATCACCGTCATCTCCCGCCTTGCCGTGGAGCGCGACCTGGCGGAGGGGCGCCTCGTGGCCGTCGAGGTGGAGGGCGCCGTGCTGGCCCGTGACTTCTCGCTGGTGCGCCACGCGGGCCGCACCCCGAGCCGCGTGAGCGAGGGATTCGTGGCATACGCGGCCGAGCACCTCGGTGACCTCGTGCCGCCCGCCGGCGGACCGGCCGCGCCTGCGGAGCCCGGGGAGTCGTGACGACCGCGGACGCGCGCTGCGACGTGCTGGTGGTGGGGTCCGGCGGGGCGGGCATGAGCGCCGCGATCGCCGCCCGCGAGGCCGGTGCATCGGTGATCGTCATCACGAAGTCCGCGCTCGGGGCATCGAACACCGGCCGCGCCCAGGGCGGCATCCAGGCCGCGATCGGCGCGGACGACACCACCGAGGACCATTTCGAGGACACCCTGTCGGCGGGCCACGACGATGGTGATCCCGCACTGGTGCGCACCCTCGTGGAGGGCGGCCCTGACGCCATCGCATGGCTGGCGTCGATCGGCGTGCCGTTCACGCATGACGACGGCGACCTGCGGGTGATCCGCTGCGGCGGCGCCCGGCGTCCGCGGCTGCTGCAGGCCGGCGAGCGCACCGGGGCCGAGATGGTGCAGGCACTGCGGGCGGCGGTGCGGGCCAGCGGTGCCGAGGTGCGCGAGTCGACGTCGCTCGAGGCGCTCGAGCCCGCGGGCGACGGCTGGCGCGCCCTCACCCGCGCGAAGGACGGGTCGACCACGCCCATCACGGCGTCCGTCGTGGTGCTGGCGGCCGGTGGCGGGCTCGGGGGCGAGGCCGCGCGCATCGGCGAGAAGAGCACGAACCACCCCGACGCCACGCCGGAGGTGCTCGAGATGGCACTCGCCCTCGGCGCAGAGGGGCGCGACCTCGACTCCTGGCAGCGCCACCCCACGGGCGCCGTATGGCCCGCCGGCCTCGCGGGCTACGCGCTTCCGGAAACCACGCGCTCATACGGCGCCACGCTGCACGATGCGGCGGGGGAGAGGTTCGTCGATGAGCTGGCCCCGCGCGACGTGGTGGCGGATGCCATCATCCGCGTCGTGGAGGAGGGCCGGGGGTCAGCCGCGCCGGATGGCACCATGGGCGCCTGGCTCGACACCACGGCCATCGACCGGGACAACGGCCCCGGATTCACGGCCGAGAGGCTGGCCTACGTGCACAACCGCTACCTGAAGCAGGGGGTGGACATCACCAAGGAGCGCGTCCTCGTGTATCCGGTGCTGCATTACCGGAACGGCGGCCTCGTCATCGACGAGTCGGGCCGCACCACGCTCGCGCGCCTCTACGCGGCGGGCGAGATCACCGGCGGCGTGCACGGCACCAACCGCCTCATGGGCAACTCGCTGCTCGACACGGTGGTGTTCGGGCGCATCGCGGGATCCGCCGCGGCACGGGAGGCGCTGGCGTGAGCCGCGCCGCTGACTTCCTCACGCTCCCCGGCCGGCCCGACAAGCCGCGCCAGTTCGGCCTCACGCATGTGATCGACAAGGGCTTGTCGCTGCGGGAGGTGGAGGACATGTTCGCCACCAGCGGCGACTTCATCGACATCGTGAAGCTCGGCTGGGGCACCGCCTACGTGACCAAGGGGCTCGAGGAGAAGATCCGCCTCTATGAGTCGCTGGGCGTGGCCACCGTGCTCGGGGGCACCTTCTGGGAGGCCTGCCTCGTGCAGGGCAAGCTCGCCGAGTGGAAGGACTTCATCGGGGGTCTCGGCCTGCGCCACGTGGAGGTGTCGGACGGCACGGTCGACCTGCCCCATGAGAAGAAGCTCGAGTACATCGAGGAGTACGCGCAGGACTTCACCGTGCTCTCGGAGGTGGGCTCGAAGGACAACGACGTGGTCATCGCCCCGTACCGGTGGGTGGAGATGATCGACGCCGAGCTCCGCGCGGGCGCATGGAAGGTGATCACCGAGGCCCGCGAGAGCGGCACCGCGGGCGTGTTCCGCGGGGATGGCGAGGTGCGCATGGGGCTGATCGACGAGATCGTCCATGCGATCGACGCGCACCGCCTGCTCTTCGAGGCGCCGCAGAAGGCGCAGCAGGTGTGGTTCGTGCGTTCCTTCGGTGCGAACGTCAACCTGGGCAACATCCCGCCCGACGAGGTGATCCCGCTCGAGACGCTGCGGCTCGGCCTGCGCTCGGACACCCTGTTCACCATGACCCCGATTGGCCACGTGGACGGCGCGGGCATCTAGCCT
>SXZC01000202.1 GCA_005788075.1 Actinomycetota bacterium | reverse complement strand
CCGGTGATCATCGAGGAGCTCCATGAGCGCCTCGACCTCGCCGCCATGGAGCAGGTGCCCACCGATGCCCTCGAGGTGAACGACCTGGGCATCGTCACGATGCTCTCGGCGCAGCCGCTGGCCGTGGAGGCCTACGGCGACAATCGTGAGATGGGATCGATGGTGCTCGTTGACCCCGGCAGCAACCGCACGGTGGGCGCGGTGATGGTGCGCGAGGTCATCAGGGACTGACGTTGCGCCCCCGCCTCCACGGTGAGTGCAAGGGGCGTGACCAGCCACCGCGTTTCGAGCAGCCCGAAGCGCTAGCGGGGCGTGTGACGCCTCTCCACCAGGAGGGTGAGGCCGGCCACCACCGCCGCCGCTACCACCCCCAGCAGCACGGGTACGTACCAGTTGCCCGCGGGCGTGCCGAGCTCCGTGCTGTCAACTCCGCCTGGCCACGGCCAGAGCACCCGGAATGATCCGATCATCAGGCCCACCATGGCGGCCACGACCACGTCGTGGTGGTTCGTGAGCGACCAGTCGAGCAGCTGTGAGAACAGCGCCAGGCCCACGATGCACCCCAGCGCGAACACGCCGAGCACGGGGAAGTCGCGCTCGTCGACGGCACTGATGACGAAGTCGTACATCCCCAGCATCAGGAGCAGGAACGACCCCGAGATGCCCGGGAGGATCATCGCGCAGATCGCGATGGCACCCGCCCCGAAGAGCACCAGCCACGAGGGGTCGGTGATGGCCCCTCCCTTGAGGCCCAGCACGAAGAACGTGATGACCGCGACCACGATGGCCACCACCACGGTGGTGGCGTTGGGGCTGCGGATCATTCGCCACGCCACCCAGGCCGACGCGGCGACCAGGCCGGCAAAGAGCCCCGCCATGGCCTCGGGGTAGTCCTCGAGCAGGGTGGAGATGACGCCGGCGAGGGCGAATATGGCCACCCCGATGCCGATGATGAGCGGCAGGATGAGGCCCCAGTCGATCTCGCGGAGCCTCTGGCCCGCTTCGCGGAACCGGAAGCGGAGCAGGTTGCCGAGGGCCTTGGACGCCATGCTGATGGCATGCACGAGGCGCTCGTAGATGCCCACGAGCACGGCGATGGTGCCGCCCGAGACGCCGGGCACCACGTCGGCCGAGCCCATGAGGAACCCGCGCAGGAAGTTGAGGAGGGGATCGATGCGCACCGCGGGCCAGCCTAGTCAGGCGTGCCGGGGTCCGGGGGGCAACGGCGCGCTCGCCGCGGCCACGGGCTAGTTGACGAACTGGTAGTCGTCAGGCCCGATGCGATACACGTAGAAGCGGCCGTTCTTCAGCTCGTGGTCCTTCGTGAACTCGATGTCCTGCCCCAGCACCGACTCCTGGATCTTGGTGGTGGGCAGGGCCTCCCACACGCCCTCGCGGGACGCGCGACCGTCCTTGCATGTCCTGAGCGCCGCCGTGGCCAGCACCTGCATCGCGCTGAACGCCGGGCCGCCGAACGGGGCGAGCTCACCGAACACCGCCTTGTAGAGGCGCACGACGTCCTCTCCCGCCCGGGCATTGCGGAGGTCGGGGGTGAAGGAGGTCACGTACGCACCCACGGGGTTGAAGCGCTCGATCACGAACAGGGCGTCGCCCCCGATGAAGGACGGCTCGCGCCCCTTGGCGTTCATCTGCTTCACGATGCGCTGTCCGGCATCCGCGCTGCTCAGCGACAGCACCACCACGTCGGCATCGGCGGGCACCTTGGTGATCACGTCGGAGTAGTCCGTGGCGTCCGCCGAGATGCGCTGGCGGGTCACGGGCACGCCGGCCTTCGCCACGTACTGCTCCACGCCGTCCGCGAGTCCGGTGGCGTAGGGGTCGGCGTCGTCGAGGATCACCACCTTCTTGCCCTTCAGGTCGTCAACCGCGAGGCGCCCGATTGCCGGCGCCTGCACGGAGTCGTTGGCCACCACGCGGTAGAAGCCCTTGAGGCTTCCGTCGGTGAGCGAGACGTTCGTGGCCGAGGGCGATACGTAGGCGAGCTTCGCGGCATCCATGATGGGTCCCGCGGCGAGGACCTCGTTCGAGGTCTGGGGTCCCACCACGCCGACGACATCCTCGTTTGCGGCCAGTGCGCGCGCGGCGGCCTTCACCTGCGCCGTGCCCCGCGAGGAGTCCATCGGCTCGACGCGGAAGTCCGTGCCGTGATCGCGGTTGAAGTTGTCGAGCGACACGCGCGCCCAGTTCATCTGGATCGCATCGGTGGCCTCGGTGCCGGCGAACGGGGCGATCACCCCGATCTTGCCCGTGCACGCCTTGATGATCGCCTCTGCTGCGGCACCGACCGTGGTGGTGGTCGCGGTGTCCGAGCCCCCGGACGATCCACAGCCGACGCCGATGGCCACGAGCGCGGCCATGGCCACGCCGCCGACCGCCATGAGGGCGCGGCGCATCACCACATGAACACCAGCGCGATGAGGCAGACCACCAGCGTGCCGCCGCTCGCGGCCACGAGCGCGCGCTTGGCGCTCTCCGACTGGAACACGCCACTCAGTCCACCGGCGAGGAACGTGATGGTGAGGAGCGCTGCAAGCAACTCGAGGCTGTGCGACTTCGCGAGCTCGTCGTTGGCGAGCTCGAGCTGCGCCTCCGCCTCGTCAAGGGTGGAGCGCGCGTCGATGACCAGCGACGGGGCCGGCCAGCCGGGGTTGGCAGATGAGAACGGCGTTGGGGGCCGGTTGCCGGTCGGCTGCTCATCCCACCACTCGATGGCGCTGCGGGTGCCGGTGTCCATCATCGAATAGGCCATCGCGGCGAGCTTGGCGTCGCCCGCATCCACCGCCTGCTGGTAGTCGAGGTAGAGCGTGCGCTGGGTGTTGATCGTGCGCTCGGCGTCCTGCGCCAGGGTGTTGGCGTTGTTCGTCGACTGCGTCGACAGGGTGAAGTTCTCAACGGCATGGCCGTTCAGCACCGTGCCGCGCCAGGCGGTGATGCCGGCCACGATGGCGGCGACGCCCAGGATCACGGCCAGGCTGACGTTCCACCACGAGTGCACGTGGGGCGCGTGCGGGTCGTGGCCAGGGCCGTGGGCGTGGGGGGCGTGGTGCGCGGCGCTCATGCCCCCCAATAGTGCCGGATTCACCGGTGCGTTTGGGCGGCCTCAGAGCGATCATCCAGGTAGGGTGCGCGCCATATGAATCCGTGGCTCGCCGTAATCGTCATCGTCGTATCCGCCGCCGTCATGATCACGGTGATGCTGATCCTGCGGAAGTACTCGCCACCCGGCGGGCGCTTCGCGGACTCCGACCGTGCATCAGGGGTCTTCGGCTTCCTCGGCGCGGGCTTCGTGATCCTGCTCGGCTTCGTCATCTTCCTGAGCTTCGGCACGTACGAGTCGGCGGCCAGCCGCGCCGATGAGGAGGCCGCCGCGGTGGTGTCGCAGTTCCGCTCAGCGGCCGACTTCGGCGACGGTCGCGCTGATACCGCCCAGGGCGATCTCGTCTGTTACGCCCGGTCGGTCATCTCGCAGGAGTGGCCGTCGCTCAGCAAGGGCGAGCGCAGCCCGGTCACCGAGGACTGGACCGTGGCCCTCGACGACGTCGGGGTGGCGGAGCAGAACGCCACGAGCCCCGAGGCCGAACCGGTGAAGGCATGGTGGGCCTCGACGAACGAACGCAACCTCGGCCGCTCGGGCCGCGTGCTCGTGGCCGAGGGGCAGATCCCCACCTTGCTCTGGGCGCTGCTGGTGATCGGCGCGATCCTCGTGGTCGGGTGGATCCTCCTGTACGCCGACCCCGAAGAGGGGTGGTTGGCCCAGGCATCGATGATGGGCGGCGTCACCGTGCTGGTGGTCGCCGCGCTGCTCGCCGTGCAAGTACTGGCGGTGCCCTTCTCGGGCGAGAGTGGCAGTATCGATACGGGCAGCATGGAATATGCGCTGGTGCAGATGGACCAGTTCGCGAAGGCCGAGGGCGT
>SXZC01000201.1 GCA_005788075.1 Actinomycetota bacterium | reverse complement strand
TCTCGCGCGAGCAGGGCGCCCTCACCGTGGGCGTGGTCACCAAGCCGTTCGCCTTCGAGGGCCGCCAGCGCACGCGCCGGGGCGACGAGGGCATCGAGCTCCTCCGCCAGCAGGTGGACTCCGTCATCGTCATCCCGAACGACCGCCTGCTCGAGATCGTCGACCGCAACACGCCCATCACCGAGGCCTTCAACATGGCCGACGACGTCCTGCGCCAGGGCGTGCAGGGCATCACCGACCTCATCACGGTCCCCGGGCTCATCAACCGCGACTTCGCCGACGGGCGCACGATCATGAGCGGCGCCGGCTCGTCGCTCATGGGCATCGGCATCGCCTCCGGCGAGAACCGCGCATCCGAGGCCGCCCGCACCGCCACGTCGTCCCCGCTGCTCGAGACCAGCATGAAGGGCGCCACCGGGGTGATCCTCTCGATCGCCGGCACCAAGGACCTCGGCCTGTTCGAGGTGGACGAGGCCGCCACCGTGGTGCGCGAGGCCGCGGACCCGGACTGCAACGTGATCTTCGGCACCGTGGTGGACGACACCCTGGGCGACGACGTGCGCGTCACGGTCATCGCCACGGGCTTCGACGATGGCGCGAAGGACATCGTGCGCCGCCGCGCCGAGCGCGACCGCCCGGCCTTCGGCCGCGAGCGCGCCAGCGAGCCCCGCCGCGAGCGCCCGGCGTTCGACAGCGGCGACGCGCTGGACGTCCCCAGCTTCCTGAAGGACTCGTAGCCACCCCGGTGCCAGGCACTTAACCGAGCCGTGCGCTTCGCGCGACGCCCGGCTAAGTGCCTGACACCGGGGTTGTGCCCCCCGCGCGCTGCGTAGAGTCCGCCGCGTGAGCGACCTCCGAAGGACGACCCTCTACGACGCCCATGTGGCGGCCGGGGCGAAGATCGTGGACTTCGCGGGCTGGGAGATGCCCGTGGAGTACCTGGGCGTGCGTGCCGAGCACCTGGCCGTGCGCGAGCGGTGCGGGCTCTTTGATGTCTCGCACATGGGCCAGATCGAGGTGGTGGGCAAGGGCGCGCGGGACTTCCTGCAGGCCACCCTCACCAACGACATCACGCGCATCGGGCCCGGGCAGGCGCAGTACACCCTGCTGCCCGACGACGAGGGCGGGGTGATCGACGACCTCCTCGCCTACGCGCTGCTCGACCGCTTCCTGCTGGTGGTGAACGCCTCGAACATCGATGCCTGCTTCGCGCGCATCGTGAGCCTGGCCCCCGATGGCATCGAGGTGATCAACCGCTCGCCCGACGTCGGCATGCTGGCTCTGCAGGGGCCCGCGTGGGCCAAGGCCCTCACGCCCATCGCATCGCCCGAGCCCTTCTCGCTCGCCTACATGGAGGCCACTGAGGCCCATGTGGCCGGCGTGCCGTGCCTGGTGGCGCGCACCGGATACACCGGCGAGCCGGGCGTGGAGATCATGTGCGACGCCGCCGAGGCCCCCGCCATCTGGGACGCCCTCATGGGCACGCCCGACCGTCCCGACGCCGCGGGCCTGGGCGCCCGCGACACCCTGCGCCTGGAGATGGGCTACCCGCTCTACGGCAACGAGCTCTCGCGCGAGCGCACGCCCATCCCCGCGGGGCTGAAGTGGGCCTGCGACCTCAAGCACGGGGGCTTCCCCGGCGCCGAGCGCATGCAGCGCGAGGCCGAGCAGGGCACCCTCGAGAAGCTCGTGGGGATCATGCTCACCGAGAAGGGCATCCCCCGCGGCGGCTGCCCGGTGCTGCTGGACGGCGTGCAGGTGGGCACCGTCACCAGCGGCACCCTGTCGCCGTCCCGCGGCGTGGGCGCCGGACTCGCGTACGTTTCATCCGAGCACGCCGAGCGGGGCACCCGCCTCATGGTCGACGTGCGAGGCAAGCCGAAGGCGGCAGAGGTCGTGGCCCTGCCGATGGTCGATTCATCACCGCGCAAGGAGCATCACTCGTGAGCGACGAGACCTACCCCGCAGACCTTCGCTACCACCCCGAGCACGACTGGGCACGGGTGGATGGCGACGAGGCCACGTTCGGCGTCACCTGGTACGCCCAGGACGCCCTCGGCGAGGTCGTCTACTACGACCCGCCCGCCGTGGGCGACACCGTCACCGCCGGCAGCTCATACGGCGAGCTCGAGAGCGTGAAGGCCGTGAGCGACATCATCGCGCCGGCATCCGGCGAGGTGATCGCCGTGAACGACAAGGTGAGCGACGCCCCCGAGCTGGTGAACAGCGACCCCTACGGCGACGGCTGGCTCATCAAGGTGCGGCTCTCCGACGCCTCGCAGCTCGACGCCCTCATGGACGAGGCGGCCTACCGGGCCTACCTCGCCGGCCTCTCGGCCTAGGCGGCGCGCATGAGCCTGGAGCAGCGCCTCACCGACGACATGAAGGCCGCCATGAAGGCGGGGGAGAAGGACACCCTCGGCGTGGTGCGGCGCGTGCTCGCGGCGCTCAAGAACGCCCGCATCGAAAAGAAGGCCGACCTCGACGAGCAGGACGAGATCAAGGTGGTGCGCTCCATCGCCAAGCAGCACAAGGAGAGCATCGAGCAGTTCCGCGCCGCCGGGCGCGAGGACCTCGCCACGAAGGAGGAGGCCGAGCTGGTGATCCTCTCGGTCTACCTGCCGCCCGAGATGGACGAGGCCCAGCTCGACGCCATCATCGACGAGGTCATCACCGAGACCGGCGCGTCATCCATGAAGGACATGGGCGGCGTCATCAAGGGCGTGATGGCCCGCACCGCCGGCCAGGCCGAGGGCGGCGTGGTGAGCGCCAAGGTGAAGGAGCGGCTGGGGGGCTGAGGCCCGCGCGGCTGGGGCCCCGGGCCCCTACCCCGTGACCGCCGGCGCCGCCGGCTTGATCCTCTTGAGCACCACCGTCTCGGTGCGCGTGATCGGCGTGCCACCGGTGGGCGTGAAGGTGGTTGCGAGCCTCACCGTGATCGACCGCCGCTCGAGCTCCGCGCGCGCAGCGGCACCCAGCGTGCAGGTCATGCGGTAGGTACCCGCACGGGGCGTCTTCCGCGACGCGGTGCACAGCCTGGTGGCATGCGCGCGCGCCGTGGCGCGCCAGATGGTGCGCGCCGACTGACCCGTGGCCCGGGTGCCCACCTGGCGCACGCTTCCGGCCCCGCTCACCACCACACGAGACGTGATGGTGACCGACGAGGCCTGGTTGCTGCCCGCCACATCCCTCACGGCGAGAGTTGGCGCGGCGGGCGCGGTGCCGCCTGAGGATGATCCGCCTGAGCCCGGTGACTCATTCGCCTGCGCGGGAGTGGGGCTGGGGCTGGGGGCCATCGGGGTGACCGGTGCCGAGGGCGCGGAGGCCGCGCTGGTGCCGGTGGCATTGGTTGCCGTCGCGGTGAAGGTGTAGGCAGTGCCGTTGGTGAGGCCCGTGATGGTGCATGAGGTGTTCGGCACGGTGATCGGGCACGTAGCCCCACCGGGATTCGCGGTGACGAGGTAGCTCGTGGGTGCTCCGCCCGCTCCCGAGCCCGCCGTCACGCTGATCGTGGCTTGGGCATTGCCGGCGCTGGCCGATGGTGTCGCGGGCGGATCCGGAGCGAGGAGCATGCTGTACATCGCACGGTCATTGCCTGTGTTGGCGACCGCCACGAACTTGTTCCCCCCCCAGGCGACACCCTGCCACCCGTTGGCCTGGGCGGCCGTGCGGGCGGTCCATGTGACGCCGTCCGCGCTCGTCATCACGCGGTTTGTGCCGTCGTATGACACCGCGACGAACAGGCCGTCGCCATAGGCCACCTCTACCCAGCCGTTGGCCTGCGCTGCAGTTCGCTGCGTCCACGTCACGCCATCCGGGCTGGTCATGACGCCGGCGTTCACTCCCACGGCCACGAACGTGCCGTTTCCATACGTGACCGATTGCCAGTTGATGCTCGCGGTGCCGGTTGCCGCGCTGCGGGGGGTCCACGTCTGCCCGTCCGGGCTCGTCATCACGCGGTCCGTGGTGGTGTTGACATTGTTGCCGGACACAGCAACGAACGTGCCGTTTCCATATGCGACCGCCTGCCAGCTCCTGTTCGCCAGGCCCGACGTGCTTTGGGGCGACCAGGTCGCACCGCCGTCGGTGCTCGTCATCACGCGCGAGGTGTCGTTATTCGCGGCCGGAACGTTCGAGACGGCGACGAACTTCCCGCCGCCGTACGCAACAGACGACCAACAGCGGTCCTGGTCAACGGAGTTCGTGGTCGTGTTGCCCTCGGTCCAGCTCTGCCCGTTGTTGGTGCTGTAGATCGCTCGACCCACGTTGTTGCGGGTGCACGACACGCCGACGAAGTTGTTGCCGCCGAATGCGATGCTCGACCAGGGCGAGTCACCGAGCGTGCCGGGCAGCGCCACGGCCGACCACGCGATGCCATCCCCGCTGCGCATGGTGGTCCCCTGCGCTGACCCCGACCAACTCGCCAGGGCGACGAAGCTGCTGCTGCCGTATGCGACCGACACCCACGACGCATTGTTGGGAGCGGCAGGGGTCGACGTCCAGGACGTTCCGGCCTGCGCGTGCAGGGGGCCTGGCACGGCAAGCGCGCCGCCGAACACGAGGCCCAGGGCCAGAAGGAGCGCTGCGAGCCATGCTCGGCGTGCAGGGGAGGCGGGCGTGGTCATGCCGGGCACGATCCCACGGGCCTGAGCGAGGCCCGCGGCCAGCATCGGTTTATACGGGCGTGGCTTCCACTCGGGATCCACCGCCCGCCCGCACCGCCACCGGGATCACCAGCCGCAGCTCCGTGCGTCCGTCGTCATCCCGACCGAGGGACCATTGCGGGGAGCACTCGTCGTAGAGGCGCGACCCCATGCCACGGGTGCCATCGCCGGTGCCAAGCACGCCGTCATCGATCACCCGTAGGTACGCCCCGTCGGGGCCGAGCGAGAGGTCCACCCACGCCATTCGCGCACCGCCGTGCCGGAATGCGTTGGTGAGCGCCTCGGCCAGCACGTCGGCCACCGCCCCCCGCGCGCTCGGCGAGGCGTCGAGCGCCGCGCGGGCGTCATCGGCCACTGTCAGCCGCACGTCAAGCACGCGGGTCCACAGCATGAGCACCCCGTCGATGGCGTCATCCAGCGACTGGCCGTCGTCGGCGGGTGCCGCCAGGCGCCGTTCAACCCCGGCCAACTGGCGCGCGGCGTCGTCCACGATGGCCTGGCGTTCGGCGGCCGGCGTGCGGGCATTCACCCGCTCCAACGAGGCCGCCACGGCGAGGAGCGCCCCCTGCACGGGCCCGTGCAGCAGCGAGCCCAGCACCTGGTGCTCATGGCGCAGCCGCTGCTGGATGCGCGCGAGCGACAGGGCGATTCCCGAGAGCACCTCGCGAAGGGCGTGCTCATCTTCTGCTGCAAGGTCGGATGCCGCCTGCAGCAGCGTCGCCGCGACGAGGATGGCCGTGAGGGTGACGATGCCGATCCACATGTAGGGCACCGGTCGTGGCGATAGTCCCCCGAGCCCGGTGGTGATGCCCACCACCACGGCCGTGGTGGTGGCGTATCCGATCAGGAGCCACGCCGCCGCGGCCGGCGTGGAGGACATCGCGCGAAGCCGCGGCTCGAGAACCCGCCGAAGTCCCAGCAGAAGCGCTGAGTAGATCGGCCACGTGACGACCGCATTGACGAGAAGGAAGGTGATGCCCCAACTCGGCCCGAGCATGAGGGGCACGAGCACGACCGGCACCAGCGTGACCACCCATGGCGCGCGCACCACAGTGCGCGATGCCCGCGCCATGAGCACCGCGGTGCGCTCGCGACGGGTGGTCTCGCCGACCCCGACCGCCGGCTCCGGGGCGGGGTCGGCGGTGAGGATCTCATGGCTGAGCGGGCGGATGGATGTGGCCACGACGTTCTCGATGCGCGCGGCCTCGTGCGCAGCGGGCCCGCCGGCGCCCACCGCGGCGAGGGCCACCCTGATGCGCGCGAGCGTGGCGTGCACGGGCGCGAGCAGGTCGCCGCGCAGGCGAGTGGCCAGGCTGTCGAGTTCCTCGCGCTCCTGGCGGTCGAGGTCCTCGAGCTCCGCCTGCTTGAGGCGCAGCGCCGCCATTGCGGCGCGGTGCCCCCGCACGTGATCCACCACGACCGCCGTGAGACCGAGCCAGATCACTGCAGCGATCGCCGTCGTCGCCACGCGCCAGGCGAGCGAGAGGGGGTCGTCGGAGCCCATGGCGGCGATGAGGCCCGCACGGGATGCGCCTGCCACCGCGCCTGCCAAGCCGAAGGTGATGAGCGCCAGCGCAGGCCGGTGGGTCCGGCGCGTTGGCTGCAGCCACGTGGCGTGCGCCACCCCGAGCACAAGCGCGGCCGCTCCCACCGCCCCGAGCGCGGTGACCACCCGGTCGAGCGGGGGAAAGCCCGGAATGCTCTGACCCCCCGCCAGCGCCAGCACCACCACCGCCAGCGCCCCGCCGATCACGCTCCACCACGTGATGGCACAGGGGCCCCACGCACGGCGCAGGTCGTTCACGCGGCCGGGGCGTCCTCGTCGTCCACCGGCATGCCGAATGCGCCGACGTAGATACGGGTGGCCTCCACCCGTGCGTTGCGATCACCATCCCCGCCGGTGCCCACCCCGAGGGCGGTGTACACCCTCTGCACCGACTCCTCGGCCGTCCTCTTCGCCACGCCGCGCCGCCGGGCGATCTCTGCGTTCGAGAGCCCGGTGGCGATCATCCGCAGCACCTCCAGCTGCACCGGCGTGAGATCGCTGATGCGCCCGTCGGCGGATGACGCCACCACCACGGGCGCGCGCGCGTCGTCGAGCGCCGACTCGATGGCATCCAGCAGCACCGAGGCGCTCGTCACCTGGTCCTTGTTCACGAACGCCGCCCGCGTCGGCAGGGGCTGCCGCAGGCCCGCGGCCTGTGGGTTGGGGTAGTGCGACACCACCACGATCGCCAGGTGAGGAGCCGACTCCGCCAGCGCGGTCGCCAACTGGGCCCCGGTGGGGCGCTCTGCCAGTTGGATGTCCGCCACCAGCACGTCGGGGTCGAAGCGCTCGAACTCGTGCATGGCCTCGCGGGCCGACGCGCACGCCCTCACCTCGAAGCTGGCCACCACGAGCAGGCTGCTCAGCAGGGACCGCGTCATGGGGTCGTCCTCGACGATCAGGGCCTTACGCAGGAAATCGCGACCGGGCATGCTCGGTATTTACTGCATCCAGGCTCGTCGGGTTTACCCGACCTCGGTTTTTGCGGGTCTTGGCGGAGCGGCGCTAGCCGGTGACCGAACCGCGCGGCCCGGCCAGGCGGGGCAGCACCACCGTGCGCACGCGGACGCTTGGACGTCCCGAGGCGGAGCGGAGCGTGGTGGTGAGCCTCACGCGCATCGAGCGCCACGCGAGCTCCGCGTGCACCGCGCGCCCGAGCGTGCAGGTGACGCGGTAGTACCCCGCCTTGCGCACCGTGCGGCGCGCGCTGCACAGGACCGCGGCGTTCTCCGCCGCACGCCAGGGCGTGCGCGCCATCTCGGTGGAGCGCGACGCCCGGCGCCCCACCTGCGTGAGCACGCCGGGGCCCGACACCCGCACGCGCGTGGTGAGCGTGATCGCCCGGGCCTGGTTGGCCTGCCACGTGCGGCCCATCGACACGATGTGCGAGCGGCGCGCCGCGGGCGTGACCGGGGTGCCCCCGTTGCCCTGCTGCGACGATGACCCCGAGGCCGCACTGGGGTCGGGGGCGGTCGTGAAGGTGATGATCGACGCCCCGCCGACACCCGCGGTGTTGCTGGCCGAGATGGAGATCGTGTACTGCGTGCCGGGTGCGAGCCCTGTCACCTCGCACCACGCGGTGCCGGTTACGGGGTTGAAGTTCACCGGGGCGCAGGTGGCGCCGGGGGAGATGACCGGCTCATATCCGCCCACCGGGATTCCGCCGTTGGTGACGGGCGGCGACCACGACACGATGATGCCGCCGCCGGGGGATGGCGTGGTGGTCACGTTGCTCGGGGCGCCCGGAGGCGTGGCGGCAAACTGGCTCACCTCGGTGGTGTTCCCCTGCATCTCGGTGGCGTTGGCCGATGTGATGACCACGATCTTGTAGTCGTAGCTGGTGCCGTTGGAGAGCCCCGTGAACACGTGCGAGGAGTCACCCTGGGTGGTGCTGGTCCACGTGGGCGATCCGGGCCAGGCCCCGCCGCTTTGGCGCTGGTACACCTCGTAGCGCGTGAACGTGCCGCCCCCGAGGGCACCGTTCGGGATCGCCGTCCAGTTGAGGGTGACCGAGCCGTTGCCCGGCACGGCATACGCGCCCTGCACGGCGTTGGCGGCGACCGCCGGCGTGAGAGATGGCGATGGCACCGAGGGCGATCCCACCCCTGCCCCGTTGATTCCCGCGACCGTCACGGTGTAGGCGGTGCCGTTGGTGAGCCCCTCGATGGTGCACACCAGCGGGGCGGTGACGTCCACGCACGCATCGCTGGTGACCGGGTCGCCCGAGGAGGGTGTGGCCACCAGCTGCCACCCGACGACCGGGTCGCCGCCGCCATACCCCGGTGGCGTGAAGGCCAGGGTGATCTGCTCATCCCCTGCGGACGCCGACTGGATGAATGGCCCGGTGGGCGGGACGGGGTTCACCGGGAACGACTGCGGCACGGTGCTCGCCGCCGCGTACTGGGCGTTGCCGGGCTGGGTCGCCTCGATGGTGCAGGTGCCCACCGACTGCGGGTCCACCAGGCCCGCTGCGCTCACGGTGCACACGCTCGGCGTGCTCGAGGTGAAGGTGACCCCCAGCCCCGACGACGCCGTGGCGCTCACCAGGAACGGCGGCGCGGTGATGGTGGTGGCAGGCGGCTGGGCGAACGTGATCGACTGGTTGAGTGCGCCCACGCTGATGGTCTGGGTGAGGGAGTTCGCGGCCGTGTAGCTCGCGTTGCCGGCCTGCGAGGCAGTCACCACGCAGGTTCCGGTGGCCAGGAAGCTGACGACCGCTGGCGATGTTCCGGCGTTGATCGAGCAGACGGTGCCAGCGCCCGTGGTGATGGCCAGCGAGGGAGTGAGCCCCGATGACGCGGACGCACGCACCGAGTAGGTGCCGCCGGGCAGCGGCCTCGCAGGCGGGAAGGTGTTGAAGGTGAGGAACTGCGACGCCGCGGTGGCGGTGATGGTGGTGACCGCCGATGTCGTGGGGTTCCAGTTCGCGTCACCGGCCTTGGTTGCCTGTATCTGGCAGGTGCCGGGGCCCGAGAAGGTGAGCGTCGTGGGCACCCAGGTGCACACGCCGGGCGTGACGAGGCTGTAGGTGACCCGTCCATAGCCCGCTCCCCCGGCGCTGCCGATGCCCAAGGGGCGGTTCCAGGGTGACGGCGTGGCGAAGACCACCGTGAGCGTGGGCTGCGTGCCCTTGGCCACCGAGAACGTCTGGACGACGTTCGTGGCGCTGCGGTAGTCGGCGTTGCCCGGCTGGCTCGCCGTGATCGTGCAGGTGCCCGCCCCGAGGATGCTGACGGTCGCGGTGGTCGTGGTGATGGGGCTGCCGGTTCCGGTGGCGTCACCCACCACGGAGCACACGTTGGAGGTGCCGGCGAAGCTCACGGCCAGCCCCGTGGCGGTGGTGCTGGCAGAGGTCGTGTAGCGCGCGTCCCCCACCGTCTTCGATCCGCCGGAGTAGGTGAACGAGATGGTCTGGGGCGCCTTGGCCAGTTGGAACGTGTTGCTGTCCACCGTGCCACGGCCTGGGGCGGCGAAGCGCAGGCGGTAGGTGGCCGATGCCGCCCCGGTGACGGCCAGGTTGGTGAACGTGCTCACGCCCGCAACCGCCGCCCTGGTGGTGGTCCCCCCCAAGCTGCCGCTCGTGCCGGAGTCGGTGATCACCGACGCGGTCACCGAGTCGGTGGCGTTGGTCACGGTGTTGTTGAACTGGTCGACCACGCGCACCGTCGGCTGGGTGCCGAGCGCCTGCCCGGAGTACCCGTTGACCCCTGCGGCCGGCTGGGTACCCACCGCGAGCGCGGTAGCGGCTCCGGGGTTGATGGTCACCGTCGCGGGGTTCCCCACCGCCACGCCGTTCATCACGCCAGAGATGGTCACCGTGCCCGCGGTGATCGGGGCGGTGAAGGTGCCGGTGTACGTGCCGTTGAGGTTGTCGGTCACCGTACCCATCGATCCAGCGCTGGGGGAGATGGTGACCCCCGCTCCACCGCTGGTGATGTTGTTCCCGCCCGAGTCGCGCGCCTGCAGGGTCACCAGGGTGGTGGGTAGCGGCGACTGCAGGGTGAGGGTCGACGCTGCGGTCGTGATGATCGACTGCGCGGGGCTGAGGATGTTCGACGCACTCAGGGTGATGGTGTTCGACGTCCCGGTGGCGTAGCCGCCGGGCGCGTCAAAGGCGAGCGCGTATGCGCCGGCCTTGCCGGTGATCGTGAGGTTGCTGAACGTGGCAACGCCGCTGCCGTTGGTGGTGGCCGTGGTCGTTCCCGTGAGGGTCGGCAATCCTGCCGCCTGCCCGCCGGGGCTGGTGCCGATGGAGGCGGTGACCGTCACCCCCGACGCCACGTTGCCGCTGGCGTCGCGCAGCGTCACCGATGTCGCGCTGGAGAGCGTCACCCCGGACGTCGCCGTGGCGGGCGGCTGCGTCGAGATCGCCAGGTCGGGCGCCGCGTAGGTGAGGGTCACGCTGCCACTGCCCGTGTTGGTGTACATCGTGTAGTCGGTGTTCGTGCCGGTCACACCCGCAGTGGGCGAGGTGCTCCACTTGCCCACGCTGCTGCCGGTGGCGGTTGCATACGTGGGGTTGATGTAGGACGACCCGCGCCCACCGCCACCGCCGTTCTGGATATTGCAGCTGCTGCCCTGGTATCCGCCGGCGCCACCTCCGGCGTAGCCTCCACCACCGCTCGAAGCGCCCAGTGCGTTGGCCTGGCCCCCGCCGTAGAACTGGAGGTACGACGCGCCAGCACCGGCAGAGAAGCCGCACCCATCCACCGTGCCGCCGCCGCCGCCGGTGCCTCCGGACGCGTCCTGCCCGTCGTACGACCCGCCTACGCCGCTCTGGCCGCCTCCGCCACCCGCGACGAGAACCCGCGTCCCCGCGATGACGACGGAGCTGGCTCCGCCGCCCCCCTCGCCGCCATACCCAACGACGTCACCGCCCCGGCCCGTGGGGCTGCTTCCCGTGTACGCCGGGCCGCCAAAGCCGCCCCTCCCGGTACAGGTGGGGACGAAGGGGTTGGGGTTGCAGAGCTGGCCCCTGCCGCCGGCGACGATGTCCACGGTCGCAGGGCTGCCCGCGAATGTCAGGTTGGCGATGAACCGCGCGCCGAGCTCCTTGGTCGAGGAGCCCATGCCGGCGCCATCGATGTCGACGGTGGCCGAGGTCAGGCCGGCCGGCCGGGTCCACGTGATGGTCGAGCTGCTGGCGCTGAAGCTGACGACGCAGTTCGCCCCGGACTTGACGGCGCTCACGCCCGACGCGCTGCTCACGGTCTGCACGCACGGTGCCGAGCCCACCGTTGCAGCGGTGGCGAGCCCCGTCTGCCAGATAAGGCCGGCCGAGGCGGTGGCGAGTGCAGCGACCACGAGACGGCGCCAGAAAGAGCGCGCGCGGGGGGTCCGGGGATTTACGTCTGCGCGATCCATCCGGACGCACGTGTACCAAGGACGTAGTCGCCCGAGGGTTCCGGACCTCGGTCTTTACGGCACCATCAGGGCAGCGTGATCGTCCCGCTTGCGGCGGTGATCCTGAGCACCTCGGGCCCATGCGCCCCCACGTCCAGGTGCACCTTCTCGATCGCCCCGCACGGGTGGTCCACGGCGATGGCCCCCGGCATCGCCGCCGGGTCGTCCCACTGGATGAGGAACGGCAGCACGGGCGTGGCGCAGGCCTGTGGAATCCCGGCAACCCGCCACGAGATCACCGAGCCGTCGGGGTTCTCGCGAGTGCCGGGCACCACCTCGTATCCCCGCACCGCGGCCTCGGCGGTGATGTCGTCCACGCGCTCGCACCACAGGGCCAGGCCGCCGCCTGCCGCGGCCACTTCTGCCACCCGGGCGGTGAAGCCCACCATGGGCGCCTCGGGGTCCTCCACCTCCACAAGCTCGAGATAGGCACCGTTCAGGGGGACGATGGCGTTGCGGGTGCCCCACGCCGGGTGCCGCCCGCCTGGCAGGGTGATGAGCCCGTGGTCGCGGCGCAGCGCGCCGTCCGCGATCGCGATGTCGGGCACCGCCCAGATGACATGGTCGAGCTCGGTCACGGGCGGCACGGTAGTCGCGCGTGCGTCGGGCTGCGGCCGCGCGAACCCGCCTCGACGGCCCGTGGTTTCAGTACCTACCGAACGATGGGCATCCGCCTGCGGGGTGCGGGTACTCTGTCGCGGGTTTCGGGCCGGGAATCATCCCGCCCACCGCGATAGAGGGGCGCATTCGCGCCATCAGGAAGACGACGAGAGGCTTACCTTGGGCAACTTTCACGTAACGGAGTCGGGCAAGACGCTCGTCACCCTCATCCCGGGTGACGGCATCGGCCCGGAGGTCGTGGACTCGACCGTCCGCATCATCGAGGCCACCGGCGCCCCGATCGAGTGGGAGGAGC
>SXZC01000200.1 GCA_005788075.1 Actinomycetota bacterium | reverse complement strand
CTGCTCGGCCCTCGACCCCATCGCCACGCTGGCCATCGAGGACCTCATGAAGAACATCGCCGAGCGCTTCACCCTGGTGGTGGTCACCCACAACATGCAGCAGGCGGCGCGACTCTCCGACCAGGTCGCCTTCATGACCGTCGAGGGCAAGGCCGAGGGCGAGCGATGCGGCGTGCTCGCCGAGGTCGGCACGGCCCGCGAGATCTTCTCGGCGCCGAAGGACCCGCGCACCGAGGCCTACATCACCGGGCGGGTCGGCTAGCCGCCCACCACCTGCACGGCGAGCACCGCGACGTCGTCGCGCAGGTTTCCCTCGTCGTAGCGCTGGGCGGCCTCGGTGAGGTAGGCGAGGCGCTCCTCCAGCGGCACGTGGGCCGTGGCCAGCAGGGCCTCCGCCGAGCGGGCGGCCCCGAAGATCTCGTCGCTGCGACGCGCCTCGACGAGGCCGTCGGTGTAGATGACCAGCGTTCCGCCCTTCGGGATGGTCAGGTGCGTCACCGGCCAGTCCACCTCATCGAGCAGGCCGAGGATCGGTCCGCGGGCGTCCACGTCCACCAGTCCGGCCTCGTCGCCGTGCACCAGCAGAGGGCGCGGGTGACCCGCGAGGGCGAACTCTGCGGTGCCATCCCGTGAGATGACGCAGTGGCACATGGTGGCGTACACCCCCTGGTCGCGCTCGTGCGGCTCGGCGATGTGGGCGTTCATGATCTCGAGCACCTGCCGCGGGTCGGGGTCCACCTCCATCAGGGCGCCCCAGCCGAAGCGCATGCGCGCCGCACGGGCGGCCGACTCCGCGCCGTGCCCGGCGACGTCACCCACCATCACGGCCAGGCGGCCGTCCGAGAGCACGCGGGCGTCGTAGAAGTCGCCGCCGATCGCCAGCCCGGGGCTCGACGGCAGGTAGCGCGCGGCGATGCGCAGGCCGGGCACGGCAGGGAGGCTCTCGGGCAGCAGGCCCTGCTCCACCGTCTGCCAGAGGCGTCGCTCGGCGCGGGCGGCCTCCGAGCGCCGTGCGCTGGCCTCGGCGGCCTCGCGCTGGTCCACCACGCGGTCCTGCATCACGTTGAAGGCGTCCACGAGGCCCACCACCTCGCGGGCCGCGCGATCCGGGTTCGGCACGGCCTGGTCCTGGTCGCCCTCCCCCACGCGGCGCACTCCCTGCAGCAGCGATCCGAGCGGGGCGCCCACGCGCTGCCAGAGCGATCGCGTGGCTGCCGCCACCACGAGCACCGCCAGCAGCACCCCTGCCAGCACCGCGAGGATCGTCCAGAGCCTGCGCTGGTCGGCGGTGGCGAGTGCTTCCTGCCGCTGCTGCTCCACCAGCTCGCGCAGGTCGGCGTGCTCTGCGCGCAGCTGGTCGAGGCGCTGCTTGTCCACGCCCTCGCCGATGCGCGCGACCGCCTCGGAGATGTTCCCGCTGCGGCGCAGCTCCACGAGGTCGCGCGCCTCCGCGAACCACTCCTTCGCGGCGGTGTCGAATGAGCTCACTGCCGCGACGAGCCGGGGCTCGCCCTGCACCAGCGTCCTCAGTCGGCGCATGTTGCGCGGGTAGGTGTCCTCCGCGCGCACGTAGGGCACCAGGTACGACGTGCCGCCGGTGAGCGTGTACCCGCTCACCCCGGTCTCGGCGTTCAGCAGGTCGGCGAGGATCACCTCTGAGGCCTTGGCCCGCTCCACCGCGGCCTGCTGGTCATCGCGATACGACGACGTGGCGCCGACCAGCCCCACGATCGCGAGCGCGGCGAGCACGCCGAGCACCAGGCCCACGCCGATGACCGCGCGGGTGAGGAGGCCGCGCAGGGACGGCGTGCCCTTGCCGGTGAGCACCGACCAGAGATCGCGGCGTTGGGGATCAGGCATGGCGGGTGAGCCCCGCGGGGCTCAGGCGGCGTCCGCGGGCGGGCCCTCTGCCACCAGGCGCTGCAATGCCTCGAAGGTCTCCGGGGTGGTGATGACCACCAGGGTGTCGCCGGCCTGGATCACCTCATCGGGGTGCGGCATCGCCACCGAGCTCTCCTTGCGGATGATCGCCACGATGGTGCCGCCGGTGGTGGTGCGGATTCGGCACGTGGCCACGGTGAGCCCCACCAGCGGGCTCTCGGCCGGGATGTCGATCCAGTCGATGGCCAGGTCCTTGAGGGCGATCTCGAGCTTGTCGAGCAGCTCCGGCCGGTACACCACGCCGCCGAGGATCGACCCGAGCTCGTGGGCCTCCTCATCTGTGAGCACGATCACCGAGTCGGCATCCTCGTCGGGATCGGGCCGGTGGTAGAGCTCACGACGGCCGTCGATGTGCACCACGGCGCAGACGTCCTCGCCGCGCTGCGTGCGCATCGAGAACTTCTTGCCGACGCCCGGCAGGCGGGTTTCGCGGACCTCGATCACGACGACTTCCTCCTGGATCCGAAGATCGCACGTCCCACGGTGCGGGACTCCCTCATAAGTATCACTCCGATGGCCGCCGTGACCAGCACGAGCAGGCCGGCGAACGACACCACCCGGTCACGGAATTCAAATGACAACGCGGTTCCGAGGGCCGCGAGCTGCGCGAGGATGAGCGAGAACTCACCGCGCGCGATCAGGCTGGCCCCCACGGTGAACGACTGCCGGCGGGTGAATCCGACCATCCGCCCGGACACCCAGCCCGAGATCAGCTTGCCCCCGATGGCCACGACGGCCGCGAGCAGCAGCCATTCCCACACCACCCCGAGGCTCCCGAGGTCGATCTGCAGGCCGAACACGAAGAAGAAGATCGCGGCCGTGAAGTCGCGCAGGCCGAAGAGGTGGCGCTCGATGCGGTCGCGGGCCTCGGTCTCCGAGAGCAGGATGCCCGCGAGCAGCGCGCCGACCGGCGCCGAGAGCCCCACCCACTCGGCAAGCGCCGATGCGCCCACCACGATCGCCAGCGCCACCAGCACGAGCCGCTCGCGCTCCACGAGCGGGCTGAAGCGGTCGATGAAGCGCGGCAGGAAGTGGCTGGCGATCAGGAAGGTGGCCACGAACACCACCACGATGATCGCCCGCACGGTGAGGTCCACCCCGTTCACGGCGCTGCCCACGGCGAGTCCCGATGCCAGCCCGAGGAACAGCGCGATGGCGAGGTCCTCGAACACCAGCGTGCCCAGCACCATGTCGGTCTCGTCGTCCGCCAGGCGCCGGAAGTCGAACAGGGCCTGGGTGATGATGCCGCTGCTCGACACGTAGATGATGCCGGCGAGCAGCACGGCCTCGGCGCTGATGCCCAGCAGCGCGAAGCCCAGCAGAAGCCCCAGCCCGCCGTTGATGAGCAGGTCCACCACGCCGCCGGTGAGCACGAGCTTGCGCGCCTGCAGGATGCGCTCCAGGCTGAACTCCAGCCCGAGGTAGAACAGCAGGAGGATCACCCCGAGCTCGGCCAGCAGGTAGAGCGGCTCGCCGAGCTCGATCACTGCCGGGAATGGCTCGAATGGCCCGAGGATGATCCCCGCCACCATGAAGAGCGGGATGGCCGAAATGCGCAGGCGCTCGCTGAGCAGCGACATGGCGGCCACCGCCACCAGGATGATGGCGAGCTGCTCGATGATGCCCATCAGGCACCCAGGTCGCTGCCGACGACCTCCGAGATATGGCTCACGCCCTCATCGCGCATGCGATCCATGAGGCCGAGCGTGATGTCGCGCGCGATGAGCGGGCCGCGGTACACGAGGCCGGTCCACACCTCCACCAGTGATGCGCCGCCTGCGATGCGGTCCCATGCGTCGGCGGCGTCCATGATGCCCCCGACGCCCACGATCACCAGCTGCCCGCCGGCACGCCGCGCAGCCACCCGCACCGCCGCGCTCGCCCGGGCGCGCAGCGGTGGCCCTGAGAGCCCGCCCTGCTCGGCTGCCACGGGCGATTCGGGGTCGCTCAGGCCATCGCGGGTGATCGTGGTGTTGGTGAGCACCACGCCCGCGAGCCCGAGCTCGCCGGCCAGGTCGACGGCGTCCTCGATCTGCTCGTCGGGAAGGTCGGGCGCGAGCTTCACGAGGAAGGGCATCGGCACGCGGTCATCGCGACGGCGCATCGAGGCGTCCTCGTCGCGCAGGGCGCCGAGGATCGCCGTGAGGTGGTCGCGGTCCTGCAGCTCGCGCAGCCCGGGCGTATTGGGCGACGACACGTTGACCACCACGAAGTCGGCCACGCCGCGGAGCAGGCGGAACGACGCCAGGTGGTCCTCCGCCGCGCGGTCGAGGGGCGTCACCTTCGACTTGCCGATGTTCACGCCGATCGGCACCCCCGCACCCGACCCGCGGCGGGCGTCTGCGATGCGCCGTGCCGTGACGGCCGCGCCATCGTTGTTGAACCCCATGCGGTTGACGATGGCCTCGTCCTCGGGAAGGCGGAAGAGGCGCGGGCGGGGGTTGCCGTCCTGGGGGCGCGCGGTGACGGTGCCGATCTCGGCGAACCCGAACCCGAGCCGGCCCCACGCGCGCACGGCGCGCCCGTACTTGTCGTACCCGGCGGCGAGCCCAACCGGCGAGGGGAATTCCATGCCCATGAGCCTCTGCCCCACCGTGCCGTCGCGCTTCGCGAGCCACGACGACGCCGCCGCCAGCGCCGGCCCCCCCACCTGCAGCGCGCGGAGCGCCGACTCATGGGCCCTCTCGGGGTCCATGCGAAATGCGGCCCGCCGGAGCAGGGCCGCGGCGTCGGACGTCACGCCACCGCCAGTCGGTCGCATTCGGCGGCCAGGGAGGTGTCCTTCTCGGTGATTCCGCCCTGGTCGTGCGTGACCACCGCGATGCGCACGCGGTTCCACCGGATGTCGATGTCCGGATGGTGGTCGGCGGCCTCGGCGGCGTCGGCCACCCGGGTCACGAACGCGACGGCGGGCAGGAACCCCTCGGGGAACACGTACTCCTTCACGAGCATGCCATCCTCGATGCCCCAGCCGGGAAGGAGCGCCAGGGCGGTGCTGAGTTCGTCGTCGCCAAGCAGGGCCATGACGCAACCCTACCGACGAGACTTGCGGTAATGGACGTCATCGCATCGCATCCGGGCTTCCTCGGGCTCGAGGGCCGCCGCGCGCGCAGGCTGGCGCGGTACCTGGCCGGGCCCGGCCCGGGGCGCCCCGCGCCCCTCGCGGCGCTGCGGATGGCCATCGCGCTCGCCGCCCCCCTCGCGGTGGGACTGGCGGTCGGCCGGCCCGACCTCGCCGTGCTGGCAGCTCTCGGGGCGGTGTTCACCTCGGTGGTGGAGCCCGGGGGCGGCTACGGACGCCACCTGCGGGTGTACGGCGTGATGATCGCGCTGAACGCCGTGGTGGTGATGATCGCCCTCGCGTGCTCCGGCCACGCCGTGGCCGCCGGAGTGGTGATGCTCCTGCTGGGAGTGGCCGCCGGGGT
>SXZC01000199.1 GCA_005788075.1 Actinomycetota bacterium | reverse complement strand
GCTGCGTGCACGCCGCCATGACGGCCCAGGAGCTTGGCTACGCGGCGATCATGATCAACTGCAACCCCGAGACGGTCTCCACTGATCACGGGGTGAGCGATCGCCTCTACATGGAGCCGGTCACCCTCGATGCCGTGCTCGACATCTGCCAGGCCGAGAAGCCGCTCGGAGTGATTGCGCAGCTCGGTGGCCAGACCCCGCTGCGCCTCGCAGCCCCGCTGAAGGCGGCGGGCGTGAACGTGCTCGGCACGTCGCCCGAGGCGATCGACATGGCCGAGGACCGGGGCCGGTTCGGCGCCCTGCTGGGTGACCTGGGCCTGAAGGCGCCGCCGTGGGCCATGGCCGAGGGCGAGGCCGACCTTCTCGCGGCGGCCGAGGACGTCGGGTATCCCGCCCTCGTGCGTCCGTCGTACGTGCTCGGGGGCCGGGCCATGGCCATCGTCTCGGGGCCCGAGGAGCTGCGCGCATGGATGGCGAAGGAGAAGCCGCGCGGCCTCGTGATGGTGGATCGCTTCCTCGCGGGCGCCACCGAGATCGACGTCGATGCGCTCTCGGATGGCGAGAGCACCTGGATCGCCGGCGTGATGGAGCACGTGGAGGAGGCGGGCGTGCAGTCCGGCGATTCGGCGTGCGTCCTCCCCCCGCAGGGGATCGGCGATGCTGCCGACGCCGACGTGCGCCGGCAGGCTGCGCTGCTCGCGGAGGCCATCGGGGTGAAGGGCCTCCTCAACGTGCAGTTCGCCCTGCGCGACGGCACCGCGTACGTGATCGAGGCGACTCCGCGCGCGTCGCGCACCGTGCCGTTCGTGGCCAAGGCCACGGGCGTGCCGGTGGTGCGGCATGCCGTGCGGCTCATGCTCGGGGAGAGCATCGGTGACCTCGGGCTGCCCACCGGCCGCACGATGAACCACGTGGCCGTGAAGGAGGCCGTGCTCCCGTTTGCCCGCTTCCCATGGGCAGATCCGGTGCTCGGGCCCGAGATGCGCTCCACCGGTGAGGTGATGGGAATCGGTGCCACGTTCACCGAGGCGTTCGCGAAGGCGCAGCGCGGGGCGCGCCAGGCGCTGCCGCGTTCCGGCACCGTGTTCCTCTCGGTGCGGGACGAGGACAAGCCCCGTGTGGCCCGCCTCGCGGCGGACATCCATGCGGCCGGGCTCGACATCGTGGCCACCGGCGGCACCGCGAAGGCGGTCGCCGCCGCGGGAATTCCCGTGCGCGAGGTGAACAAGATCTCCGATGGCCCGCCCCACGTGGCCGACCTCATCCTGGGCGGCGAGGTGGCCATGGTGGTGTGCACCCCGAGCGGGCGGGGAGATCGCGCCGACGGCGCGATCATCCGCCGTGCCGCGGTGCGCGCGGGAGTGCCGTGCATCACCACGATCGAGGCCGCGGAGGCCGGCGCCCAGTCGCTCGGGGTCGACCCCGCGGTCGTCGCACCCGTCGCACTGCAGGATCTCGTGATCGGGTGACACGTGTGTCAGGCCCGCCCGGGTGGCCTCTTGGCACGGGCGGGGGGCGGCGGGTACAGTCGCGCCGATGGCGACTCCCTCAAAGGCCGGGCAGACACCCCAGAGATCTCTCGACCAGAGGATGGACGCCCTTCGCCGGGCGAACGAGATCCGGTCGCTGCGGGCCCAGCTCAAGCGCGACCTGAAGTCCGGCGCGCTCTCCGTGGACCAGGTCATCGAGTCGCCCCCCGACTACGTGCTGACCGCGAAGGTGTTCGACATGATCGTCGCGGCGCCGAAGTACGGGAAGGTCAAGGCCACCCGCCTGCTCAACCAGTGCCGCATCTCCCAGGGCAAGACCCTCGGGGGGCTCTCCGACCGGCAGCGGGGCGAGCTGGTCGATCTCCTGCGCCTCCGGTAGCCCGCCGCCCCCGCGTGTTCGTGGTGTCGGGTCCCTCCGGCGCCGGCAAGGGACCCCTCATCAAGGGTGCGCTCCAGCGCATCCCCGACCTGGCCGTGGCGGTGTCGGTGACCACGCGCGCGACGCGCCCCGGCGAGGTCGACGGCCGCGAATACCACTTCATGAGCAGGGCGGAATTCGCCCGCCTGGTTGATGAAGGGGCGTTCCTCGAGCACGCCGAGTTCGCGGGAAATCGGTACGGCACGCTCAACAGCGAGCTCGACCGCATCATGGGAACCGGCCGCTCGGTGATCCTCGAGATCGAGTTGCAGGGTGCCCGCAACGTGCGCCGGGTGCGGCCCGAATCGGTGTCGGTGTTCATCGAGCCACCGTCCCTCGAGGAGCTCGCACGACGCCTGCGCGACCGCGCCACGGACGCCGAGGAGGAGATCGAGGCGCGCCTCGAGGTGGCGCGCACCGAGGTCGCGGCGCGCGAGGAGTTCGACCACGTCATCCTCAACGACCACGTCGACAGGGCCACCGCCGAGCTCGTCTCCGTCATCGACGCCGAGATGGACTCCGCCTAGCGCTCCGTGCCGGGTCGGGGTGCCGGGGTTCGGGGTGCCGTTGCTTTGGCATTCCACGGCCGGGGGGCGGCGATATCGCCCTCCTCCCTTCTGAACGGTCGTTCAGGCGAAATCGCCGCCCCCCGGCCTGCGCACCGTCGTGCATGGGTCACCCCCGCCGACGCCCCCCTGCGCGGCACCGCGCAGGGCAGGGGCTCCGACTTCGGTCGAACGACCGGTCAGAAGGGAGGAGGCCGAAGTCGGAGCCCCTGGCCGTCCAGGTGTCCGCAGATGGGGGTTGAGGCGCGAAGGCCACCTTGCACGCCGGATTTCGCACGATGGGAGGAGCGGGGCTAGCCTTCCCGGCGTGGCCGAGATCCTCATGGGCGTGACGGGCGGCATCGCCGCGTACAAGAGCCTTGACGTGCTGCGCATCCTGCAGCGCCACGGGCACGGCGTGAGCGTGGTGATGACCCACACCGCCGAGCGGTTCGTGGGCAGCGCGTCGTTCGCCGCGCTGTCGGGGCGCGAGGTGGGCACGCACCTGTTCGGTGACTCCGAGCAGCCGGGCTATCACCACCTCGACGTCAACGGCGGCAAGGACCTCATGCTGGTGGCGCCGGCATCGGCGAACACCATCTCGCAGATGGCCAGCGGGTCGGCCACCAGCCTGCTCACCTCGTGCTACCTGGCCTTCCGCGGGCCCGTGGTCGTGGCCCCGGCCATGAACACGTCGATGTGGCTGCATCCGGCCACGGCGCGCAACATCGAGACACTCCGTGCCGACGGCGTGCACCTGGTCGATCCCGAGAGCGGCCTGCTCGCCGACGGGGCGGTCGGCCCCGGCCGGCTCGCCGAGCCCATGACGATCGTCGAGGCAGTCGAGGCCGTGCTGGCCGGTGGCTCGGGCGCGCGCGATCTCGCCGGCAAGACGGTCCTGATCTCGGCCGGGGGCACCCGCGAGCCGATCGATGCCGTGCGGTACGTCGGGAACCGCTCGAGCGGGCGCATGGGGTGGGCCCTCGCGGCTGCGGCCCGTGACCGCGGCGCCGATGTGGTGGTGGTGCAGGCGAATGTCGACCTGCCCCGCGAGCCGGGGATCCGCTTCGTCGATGCGCCCACCGCCGCGGCGATGCGCGACGCCTGCCGCGCGGAGTTCCCCGCCTGCGACATGCTCATCATGTGCGCCGCCGTGGCCGACTACCGCCCGATCGATGCCGCTTCGGGGAAGCTCGACAAGAGCAAGTCGGACGCCCTCACGGTGCAGATGGAGCGCACCACGGACATCCTCGCCGAGCTCTCCGCGCTGCGCGAGGACCAGGTGCTCGTGGGCTTCGCAGCCGAGCATGGGCCGGAGGGGCTCGAGCGGGCGCGCGGCAAGCGCCAGCGGAAGTCGGTGGACATCGTGGTGCACAACGACGCTGCGGTGGAGGGGGCGGCGTTCGAGGGCTCCGACAACATCATCACCATCATCGGCCCGGGCGAGTCGGAGCAGGCACTGCCGCGAATGAGCAAGCGCCAGTGCGCGGAGCGCATCCTCGACGCCGCCATGCCTCTCGTCGAGGCCCTGCCAAGCCGCACCTAGCCGGGGCCGGTTCATCTTCCGGCGCTGCCCTGCGGGAGGGCCGGCATGGGAACGCAGGCCCTGCAGCAGCGCCTCACGGGACGGTATCGTGAAGGTCATGAGCGAGGGCGTGGGCGCATACGAGTGGTTCCAGCGGGGAATGGAGCTCATGGAGACGCGTGACTTCCATCCCGCGGCTGTCGCGCTCGAGCAGGCGAAGAAGCTCGAGCCCGACAAGGCCTCGATCCGCGAGGCGCTCGGGCGCGCGTATCTCTCCACCCGGCAGTTCGAGCGCGCGGCCGAGGAGTTCGAGGTTGCGGTGGAGATCCAGCCCACCGATCACTACGCGCACTACTGCCTGGGGCGCGCGTACCGGGGCATGGGCGAGGACGACCGTGCCGAGCGGCACTACGAGCTGGCGCGCTGCCTCGGGTCGAAGCTGGCGTAGTTCGTGGCCTGCGGGGGAGGGCCCACTCCCTGGCCCTCGGGCACCTCGAAGCCCAGCCGGAGGATCCCCTCGAAGCTCTCGTCCACGTAGGTGGAGAGCAGGCCGAGCAGGCCGTCCAGCCCGTCCGCGCCGAGCACGGCCGTCTCGGCCTCCGCGACCATCCAGAGGTCCCCTGCGTCGTCTGCCGCGAAGCGCCAGTGGCGCATGTCGAGGTTCTTACGCAGCGCCCTGAGATAGACGTCCGCGTGCGCCCGGTCGGGCCCGCGCATGAAGAATGCCCGCATCTCGAGGGTGCGCTCGCCGGCATGTGCAGCCACCGCGACGATGCCCCGCTTGGCGGACGGCACCCGGATCGACCAGTCGGCCGGCCCCATGCGCTCCACGTCCACGCCGATGCGGTCGAGCCATACCTGCACGAGTGCCGCGCCGTCGGACATGGGGGCACCGTACCGCGCGGCGCTCGTACCATGGTCGCGTGCGGATGGTGCTGCAGCGCGTGAGCCAGGCGGCCGTGGTGGTGGATGGGCGCGAGGTGGCGCGCATCGGTGCCGGGTACCTGCTGCTCGTCGGGGTGGAGGGTGGCGACGACGTCCGCATCGCCCACCGCATGGCCGACAAGGTGGCCGCGCTGAGGCTGTTCCCGGGCGAGGAGGGGCGCGGCTTCGACAGGGCGCTCGCCGAGGTGGGCGGCGAGGTGCTCGTGGTGAGCCAGTTCACGCTCATGGGCGACGTGCGCCGGGGCAACCGCCCGTCGTGGGCCGCCGCGGCCCGCCCGGAGTCGGCCGAGCCCCTCGTGGAGGAGGTCGCGGAACGGCTCGAAGCCAGCGGCATCGGCGTGGCCAGCGGGGTATTCGGGGCCATGATGGAGGTGTCGCTCGTCAACGACGGACCGGTGACGCTGGTGCTCGACTCGGCGTCCCTCACGGGCCGCCGGAGCGGGTCCGGGGAGGCGCGCGGGGGATCCTGACGGCCGGGGGTCGTGTGATACCTTTGCGGAGCTGCTGGCAGCACACAGGCGGCACCCGGTGGAGCGGGTCGGGAGACCCGCTTTTTCTTTGGCATTTCGGAGGCGGGCACGGCCGAGACGGCGACAGCGATCGAGCAACAGGTGGAAGAGCTCCTTGCGGAGCGCCTTCCCGAGGTGGACCTTCGCGCCGTCGGCGTGGGGGGACGCGCGGGGTCGGGCGTGCTGCAGGTGGTCATCGCCCACCCGGTGCGCGTCGATCACGAGCTCTGCGCGCAGGTGACGCGGGTGCTCGATGACGCCGGGCTTCGCGACCGCTACGCCGTGGAAGTATCATCCCCGGGGCCGGAGCCGCCGCTCCGGACCACCGATCACTATGTCGCTGCCATCGGCGAGACGGTGAAGCTGGCTGTCGAGCCCGGGAGCATTCCGGGCGCGGGCAAGTCGGTGACGGGGACGCTCACCGAGGTGGGCGACGACGCTCTCACGGTCGACACCCCGGCGGGGGTCATCGTGGTGCCGCGCGAAGCGGTGCGCCGGGGCAGGATGGTGAAGAGGAATCAATGTGGCGAGTGACGGCAGGAGCCTGAGTTGAACCGCGAGATCATCGAGGCGATCAAGCAGATCGAGCGCGAGAAGGGGATCAATTCCGAGACCCTCCTCGTGGCGCTGGAGGACGCCCTCCTGGCCGCCTACCGGAAGACCCCCGGTGCAGTGGAGTGGGCCCGGGTGGACATCGACCGCGAGACCGGCGAGATGCAGGTGAACCAGCTGGTGCTGGCGGAGGGCGTCGAGCTCAAGACGCTGCCGCGGCCCGAGCCGGAGATCCCCGAGGGGGTCGACCCCGAGGAGTTCGAGCCGCCGCCTCCGGACATCGACTGGTCGGCCTACGGGCCGGACGAGATCCGCCCCGTCAGCGTCACCACCGACAACTTCGGCCGAATCGCCGCGCAGACGGCCAAGCAGGTCATCCTGCAGCGCATCCGCGAGGCCGAGCGCGAGATGATGTACGAGGAGTACGTCGACCGCGTGGGCGAGGTGGTCAACGGCATCATCCAGCAGTCCGACCACCGCTACACGCTGGTCGACCTCGGTCGGGTGGAGGCTCTTCTCCCCGCGAGCGAGCAGGTGCCCGGCGAGCGCTACGACCACGGAGCCCGCATCAAGGCGGTAATCGTCGACGTGCGGGCCTCGAACAAGGGCCCGCAGGTCATCCTGAGTCGCCGATCCGACGAGATCATCAAGCGGCTGTTCGAGCTCGAGGTGCCCGAGATCGCCGATGGCCTGGTGGAGATCAGGAACGTGGCGCGCGAGGCCGGGTGGCGCTCGAAGATCGCCGTCATCTCGAACGTGCAGGGCGTTGATCCCGTCGGTGCATGCGTTGGCCCGCGCGGCTCCCGCGTGCGCATGGTGGTGTCCGAGCTGCGCGGCGAGAAGATCGACATCATCCCGTTCAACGACGAGCCGGCGCGCTATGTGGCCAAGGCGCTGTCGCCGTCCCGCGTGCGCGAGGTGATCGTCGACGACGAGGCGCGCCAGGCGACGGTCATCGTGCCGGACGACCAGCTGTCGCTCGCGATCGGCAAGGAGGGCATGAACGCCCGCCTGGCGGCACGGCTGACCGGCTGGCGCCTCGACATCAAGAGCGAGTCGACCTTCGCCTCCGAAGAGGAGGGCGACGAGTTCTCGGACGAGCTGGAGGGGGGCGTGCAGCGCTGCATGCACATCCTGCAGAACGGTCGCCGCTGCCCGAACGCCGTGGTGCCGGGCACCCGTCACTGCGCGCTGCCCGGGCACGACCTGCCCCAGCCGAACCCGCCGACGCTGGCCCCGGCCGACGACGGCGCCGCCGACGAGGCTGCGGCTGCGGCCGCCCTCGAGGCAGAGGTTGAGGCCGACGTCGCGGACGTCGTCGAGGATGGCCCTCAGGAGGAGATCGTGGCCGACCCGGTGGCGGAGGCCGAGGCAGAGGCAGTGGCCGACGCCGTTGAGGAGGCTGTCGAAGAGGCCGCGGAGGCCGAGGCGGTGGTGGTGCCGGACGAGAGCGCGCCTTCCGCGGATGCAGATGGGGAGGCGACGAACGAGTGATGTCGCGCGTTCCATCCGCCATGTGCCCGAGCGCATGTGCCTCGGGTGCGGTCGCCGTGCGCCGCAGCACGACCTCGTGCGCTTCACCGCTGTCGTGCGGGAGGGCGCGCTAGTGGTGGTGCGCGATCACCGAGGCGATCTCGGCGGGCGGGGGCTCTACACCTGCCGCGCGCGCGAGTGCGTGCAGCGGGCACTGGAGCGGCGGGCCTTCGCGCGAGGCGCGCGGGCGCAGGTGACGGCGGGTGCCGGTCTGGTTGACGAGGTGGGCGACGGAACGGGGGTGAGCAGCTGATGAGCGAGAAGAAGCGGGTCTACGAGATCGCGAAGGAAGAGGGGCTGCCGAGCGCCAACGTGCTCGCGCGCCTGCAGCGGGCCGGGATGGACGTGAAGACCGCGTCATCCACGGTGGACGTTGCCTGGGCGATGCACATCCTCGCGCCCAACCGGAATCCGAAGCCCGAGGGCGAGATGCCCCAGCCGGAGCCCAAGAAGAAGGCGGCGCCGCGCAAGAAGAAGGCCGACGCCACCGCGGAGGATGCCACCCCGACGGCGCCCGAGGAGGCCGCCCCGGTGGAGGCGGCGCCTGAGCCAGAGGCCGCACCCGCCCCGAAGAAGGCCGCACCGAGGAGGGCCGCGCCAGAGCCGCTGGCCGAGGAGCAGGCGGTCGAGGCCGCCGCGCCCGCCGCCGAGGAGCCCGCGCCGGTGGTTGAGGCCCCCGCCCCGGTGGCGCAGGAGCCCGCACCCGTTGCAGAGCCCCGCATGCCGTCGGAGCCCGTGGCCGAGCCCGTTGCGGCGACG
>SXZC01000198.1 GCA_005788075.1 Actinomycetota bacterium | reverse complement strand
TAGCGCCCGTTGAGGATCGCCGCGGCAGTGGTGACGGTCCCGGCCACGCCGATGAGCGGGCCGTCAGCCGGGAAGCCACCGGCCGCGGCCGAGACCAGCCCCCGCGACGCCTCGCGCACGGCCGCGACGTCCCCTGCTGGGGGCGGATCGGCCGTGATGAGGTCCCCCTGGCGGTTCACGCCGAGGGCCAGGCTCACGGCGTGGCGCGGTCCATCGCTTCCTCCCTGCACCACCTCGGTGCTGCCACCCCCGATGTCGAGTACCCGGCACGGGCCATCGGCGTCGCCGAGCGCGAGCCGTGCCCCCGCGAAGGCCAGCGCAGCCTCCTTCTCGCCGCCCACCACCCTGAGCGGGGCCCCGAGGCGGTCGTGCACGAGCGCGGCGATTGCGCCCTGGTTGGGCGCATCGCGCACCGCGGACGTCCCGACGGCCACCACCGGCGGTGACCCCGCAGCCGCGACGCGCGACGCGTAGTCGTCGAGGCATGCGGCGAGCCGCGCGAGGGCGTCGTCCGACACCGAGCCATCGGCGGACGCCCCCCGGCGAAGCCCGGTGACGGTGGTGACCCTCTCGCCCACCGCGCCATGCGGCCCGAGGCCCTCGAGAAGCAACAGGCGCGTGGAGTTGGAGCCGACGTCGACGACGGCTGCGCGCACGGCTATCGGCCGCGGTACTTGACGAGCGCCCGGATGCCCGCCAGCCATCCGAGCGGCCCGCGGATCTCCTTGATGGCGATGAACGCGTGGCTGCTGATCACCTGCAGCTCGGCCACCGCCACCCGCAGGCGCTCCACCTCGACCGCCAGTTCCTGCGCGCCCTTCTCGGCCGTGGCCAGGCCGTCCTCGATGCGCGCCGCGCTCGCGCTGATGCCGGCGAGGATCGGCGACATGCGCGCAGAGCTCGCGCCCACGCGTCGCTTGAGCCGCAGGGCGCGCACGGCGGCGTACGCGAGCCCGAGGGCCACGAGTGCGACCAGCGCGATCGCCGATCCGAGGATGGTCCAGCTGTCCCAGCCCATGGACTGGGACACTACCGCCATGGACTTCCACTGGGTCGACGTCTTCGCCACGGGGCCGCTCTCGGGGAACCCCCTCGTGGTGGCCACGGCCGATGCCATGCCGTCCGCCGCGCGCATGCAGGCGCTGGCCGCGGAGTTCGGGGTGTCCGAGACCGTCTTCGCCGAGCCCGGGGACCCACCGCGCCTGCGCATCTTCACGCCCACTGCCGAGATCCCGATGGCCGGCCACCCGCTGGTGGGCACCGCCTGGGTGCTGCGCCGCATCGGCTGGATCGCAGGTGACGGCGTGCTGGCGGCACCGGGTGGCGAGGTGGCGGTGGCGGCCGACGACCACGGGGCACGCATGACCCGCCCGCATCCGGTTGCGCAGGGGCACGCGGATGCCCATGCCCTCGCGCTCCTGCTGGGCGCGGATGCCGCGGGGGGCGCGCCCATCTGGCACGCCGGGCTGCCGCAGGCGATGCTCGAGGTGCACGATCTCGACGTGCTGGCGCCCGACCACGACGGGCTGCGTGCGCTCGGCGAGGAGGAGGGATGGGCCGGCGTGAGCGCCTACGTGCTCCGGCCGTCGGGCGCCGATGGCCCGGACAGGGACGAGGAGGGGTCACCGACCGCAGAGGTGCGGCACTTCGCCGGGCCGATCGGGATCCCCGAGGACCCGGTCACCGGCAGCGCCGCCGCGGCCCTCGGTGCCTGCCTCGCCGCGCGCGGCACGCTCGGGCGTGGCCCGCATCGCCGCCTCACCGTGATGCAGGGGCGCGGCATGGGCCGCCCCGGGCGCGTGGACGTGGTGGTCGACATCGGCGCCGATGGCCCCACGGCGGTCACCGTGGGCGGTGCAGTCGTCCCCGTCGCCACCGGCGCCATCGGACCCGGGGGGCTGGCTGGCTAGGGTGGTGGCGATGGAGGGGCCGCCGCTCATCGACCGCCGCATGGCCTTCGTGCTCGGCAAGGGAGGCGTCGGGAAGACCGCCGTTGCGGCCGCACTCGCCCTCGGGCTGGCCGATGCCGGCCACCGCACGCTGCTGGTGGAGGTGGGGGCCGAGACGCGCACGGAGGCGCTGTTCGGCACGGCACCGGCCCTGGACGAGCCGGTGGAGGTGCGCCCGGGGCTCTTCGCCCTCACGGTGGATGCAGAGCTCGCCACCCAGGAGTACCTCAGCATCCAGCTGAGGGTGAAGCCCCTGGTCGAGATGATGGCCCGCAGCAGGGCCTTCCACCAGGTGACCCAGGCGGCACCGGGCCTCGCCGAGCTCGTGACGCTGGGGAAGATCTGGGACCTCGCCACCACGGTGCGCGACGGCGCGCCGGTGTGGGACCGCCTCGTGGTGGACTCCCCGGCCACGGGCCACGGGATCGCCCTGCTCGAGGCCGCGGGGAATGCCCGCGACCTCGCCGGCTCGGGGCCCATCCGCGACCAGGCCGAGGCGATCGAGAAGGTGGTGCGCCACCCCGCGGCCACCGGCATCGCCGTGGTGGCCATGCCCGAGGACCTCGCCGTGACCGAGGCCATCGAGGCGGTGGAGATCCTCCGCGCGCGCGGCATGCCCGTGGCCTGCGCCGTGGCCAACGCCGTGCGCCGCTCCCCCTTCAGCCCCGCGGATGCCCAGGCGCTGCGCGCGGTGCTGGCCGACCCGGCCGCCGGCGATGCCGAGCGTGCCGCCGCGACGGCGGCGATCGCGGTGACGGACGGGGCCCATCACGACGAGCGCGAGGTCGAGGGCCTGGCGCGCGAGTCCGGGCTGCCGGTCGCCGTGCTTCCCCACGTGCCCGACCTCGCGCCGGGATCCGGCGGTCTCGAGGCGCTCTCCGCCGCGCTCATGGGCGACCCGGCCATCCGGGGTGCCGCATGAACAACGCCTTCGACCTCGTGGAGATGCTCGAGGGACGCCGCGTGGTGGTGGTGGCCGGCGCCGGTGGCGTCGGCAAGACCACCGTGTCGGCGGCGCTGGCGCTCGGGCTCGCCGCGCGCGGGGCGCGCGGGGCCGTGGTGACCATCGACCCCGCGCGCAGGCTCGCGAGCGCCCTCGGCATCGACGACCTCGGCGACACCCCGCACCGGGTGGACCCGGCGCGCGTGGAGGCCGCCGGCATGCGCATGGAGGGCACGCTGGACGCCCTGCAGCTCGACCCGCAGGCAACCTTCGACCGCCTCGTGGCGCGCGAGGCCCCCGATGAGGCCGCGCGCGAGAAGATCCTGCGAAACCGCATCTACCGCCACCTCTCGACGGCGGTGGCCGGGGCGCAGGAGTTCATGGCCGTGGAGCGGCTGCACGAGCTGGTGGACTCCGGCGACTACGACGCCGTGGTGCTGGACACCCCGCCTGCGCGGAACGCCCTGGACTTCCTCGACGCCCCGGAGCGCATGACGCGCTTCGTCGAGGGCCGCGGACTGCGGCTGCTGCTCGGCCCCCGCGGCGGCGTGGGGCGCAGCGGGTGGCGCGCGCTGCAGGCCGGGGGCCACATGGTGATGTCGGTGGTGGAGCGGCTCACGGGCGCCCAGCTGCTCACCGACATCTCGGAGTTCCTGCAGTCGTTCGACGGCATGTACGAGGGCTTCAGCGAGCGCGCGTCGGCCGTGAGGTTCCTCCTGGCGTCCGACTCCTCGCGGTTCGTCGTGGTCACCGGACCGCGTCCCGAGCCCGCCGGCGAGGCCATCGCGCTCTGGCGTCGCCTGCGCGACGACCGCTACCCGCTGGGTGCGGTAGTGGTGAACCGCGTGCACCCGCAACCGGGCGGCGGAGACTCCCCGCCCTCCGCGCTCGCCGCGCTGCTCGCAGACGCCGGTGCACCCGACGCCGAGGGCCTCGCCGCGCGGGCGGCCGATGCGCTGGCTTCGGCACGGGCGCGCTCGGCGGCCGACCGGCATGAGATCCGCGCCATCGCGGGCGCGCTCGACGCCCCGCCCATCACCACGGTGCCCGCGCTCGATGACGACCCCGTCGAGGTGGCGGGCCTCGCGCGCGTCACGCGCGAGCTCGAGGGAGGCTGACGGCCCCGCCCGGTCACGCCGGGCGGGGCCACCTGCCGGAGCCGCGCGCTACGCGCGCAGGCAGACCGCGTACGCCGAGGCGATCATCTGGACGTTGCTCTCATTCACCACGCTCACGGCCCAGCCGGTGGGCACCTGGCCGTTGGTCGGCATCACGCCGTTCGGCATCGACGGCCGGCTGAACGCCACGTGCGCCTGCGGGTTGGCGTTGCCAACGGGGCTCGTCGGGTAGATGCCGCCGAAGCCGCCCCCGACGATGTCCTCATCCGACTGGCAGGCGATGTAGATCGTCGTCTGCTGGCCGGCGGGCAGCGGGCCCGAGTTCTGCTCGCGGAACCGGGTGGTGATGGCCCCCGGTGCCAGCGTGCTGGCGAGCACGCTGTTTGACGCCAGCGTGCGGTTGTTGATCGCCTGGTTGGCGATCTTGGCGTTCTTCACCGACTTGTTGACCAGCTGGCTGCCGTTGATCTGGCTCTGCGCATATGCGCCGGCGCCGCCGGCGGCGATGACGAGCGCGGCCGTGGCGACCACCATCGAGGCGCTCGGGCGCCGGAACCTGGTGTTGAGCTTCATGGTGCGGGGACCTCCGGGTGGGACTAGCGGGAACTGGTCCGACCCTATTCCCCGCTCCCGTGCGAAATCCCCCTCAGGGTGCCAGCACGACCGTCCCCTCGCGGCCCGTGGCCACCACGCACCCGGGCGCCGGCGCGCCCAGGGCCACGCCACGCAGCGACGCCGTGCGCTCGCCCGTGGCGAGATCGTGCACGGTCACGCGCTCCCCGAGCGACCGGGACGCCACCACCAGCATTCCCGCGCCCGCCGCGAGGGCCCGGCCGGTTCCGGGGTGCACCTCGATCGCCGGGCGCGCGGAGCCGGGCAGCACGTTGTGCAGCACCACGCGGTCACCCTGTCCTGCGATGGCGACCCCTCCGGGCACGGAAGCCACGGCGGTGATGCGCTCGCCCAGCGCCCGGGGCGCGCGAGCGTGCTCCTCGCCACCGCGCACGAGCACGAGGTCGGCGCCGGTCGCCACGGCCAGGTCGCCGTCGTCGAGCCACGCGGCGGCCACTGCGCCCTCGATGGTGGCGGTCCAGTCGCGACGCCGCGCCAGATCGGAGCGCGCCACCACGGTGGCGCGCGGGAGCGCCGCGCGGTCGCCCACCGCCGCGAGTCGTCCGCCATCCCCCGCCGACAGCATCAGGCGCCCGGGCGCGCGCGAGCGCAGGCCCACCCGGACGGCGCCGAGGGGATCGGCGATCACGAGCAGCCCGCGCCGCGGGGGGGGCG
>SXZC01000020.1 GCA_005788075.1 Actinomycetota bacterium | reverse complement strand
GCTGGTCTACTATCCCGCGCGCGCCACGGCGCAGACCTGCCGAGTTAGCTCAGTTGGTAGAGCACCTCCATGGTAAGGAGGGGGTCAGCGGTTCGAGTCCGCTACTCGGCTTCCCTGTTCACCCGACGGCTTCCGCTTGAGATGACACGACGCCTCCTCCCCTGGGTCGGCCTGCTGGCATTCACGGCCCTCCTTTCGATCCCCGCGGCGATGACGGCCACCGCGCCCCCCGCCGACGACGACGCGCCCACCGTGCTCCACACGGCACCCGTGGGCACCCCCCTCAGTGCGCCCGGTCGGGGCAACCTCTACATGTGCCGCCTGAACGTGCTGCTCGGGCACGCGCCGCCGCCCGTCTCGCAGGTGGACGTCCCATGGCGCGACGGCAACCTGCTGAGCATCGCGGGGATGGAGCAGGTTGCCGTGCCCGGGGCAGTGCCGGTGAAGCATCGCTTCAAGGTCACCACGACCCCGACGACCCGCACCTTCATGGGCAACGGCATGCCGCCCTGGCCGATCGGGATATTCCCGATTCCGCCCGACAGCGCCGCGTACTCGTACTACAGCCCCCTGCCAGCGCTGCCGCCGTATCCGAGTGCCGCCGCGATTCCCGTGAAGCCGTACCACCTCCACGTGACCGTCCCGCGTCAGCCGAAGGCGAACAGGAAGCCGACGTGCATTGACTCCTTCTCCACGGGGGTCTCCCTCGACGGCGTCACGTGGCACGCCGAGCTGGCCGGGGTGAACCCGACCACGTTCGTCGATCCGAACGCCGCCCTGCCGACCGACAACTGCTTCGGCCACCCGTGGAACACGCAGTACCACATCCACGGCTACTCGTGGAAGTGCATGACCAGGCAGGGCCGGCCCGGGGAGGCCTCGCCGCTTCTGGGCTACGCGTGGGACGGCTTCGGGGTGTACGGACCTCGCGGCCCCGGCGGCAAGTGGATCACGAACGCGCAGCTCGACGAGTGTCACGGCAGGACCAGCAAGGTCATGTGGGAGGGGAAGATGACGCGCATCTACCACTACGTGCTGAACAACGAGTACCCGTATTCGATCGGGTGCTTCCGCGGCACCCCGGTCAAGCTGCCCATGAACCTCAGGCACAAGATGAGCTAGCGCGCGGTCTGGTGACTGAAAGGGAACGGGCCAGCGGCGTGGGTCCGTTCCCCGGCTTCCGTGCTCCGGGGCCTGTAATTTCGTCGGCGAGCAGATCACCGTCAGGTGTGCGCATTCCCTGACCACCCCCGCGACGAGGAGCGAAGCTCGTGAAGATCCTCAAGACCTCCGTGCCCGCCCTCCTCGCCGGCGCAATCCTGGCCGCGGCCCTCCTGGTCGGCGCGACCAGCGGATCGGCCTCGCAGCACGCCACGGCCCCCCAGCAGGCCACGGCCTCGGTGGAAACCCAGGCCAAGGCGAAGCCCCGCACCGCGAAGTACGGCGGTACCCCGCCGATGTGGGTCACGCACCCGTACCTCGCCGAGAATGGCGATGGCCGCCTTGCGGTGAAGGGCCAGGTGTACGTCGACCCGTTCCGGCGCCCCTCGGCCGCGCGACCCGCGGAGCGGCACCTGCGCGCCTCGGCCGACCGGCTGGTGTTCAGCGTCGTCATCGCGAAGCCCGCCTATGCGAACGCGCGCAAGCCGGTGAGCGTGCGCCTGCTCCCTGACAACGCGATCCTCGCCCGCCGGTCGCAGACCGTGACTCCCAGCATCCGCCGCCTCGTGGACCTCAACGTGGTGCTGGACCGGACGACGTCCAAGCGGCTTCGCGCGATGAGCTTCGCGCGACAGCGCGCGGCGACCAGCATCGTCGTCGGCCACCTGAAGGACACCGACGAGGCACGCAACCCGCGCGGGGTGTGGAGCCTCACGCAGACGAACGACGCCAGCCTGCAGAGGCGGGCCGCGCCGATGACCGAGCAAATGCGGTACCTCGGCCTGGCCCGGCGGCAGATCCTGGCCGACCGCGGCGCCTTCCTGAAGGGTGCCTCGGACACGCGGAAGGTGGCCACCAGCGAGCAGGACTCGCCGATGTACAACTACGTGTACGTCACCAACCAGACGCCGTTCACGCAGCAGGTCAGCTTCAACCCCAACATCCAGTGCATGTGGACGGGGGCATCCGCGCAGTATCCCGGCGCGCAGAGCGTGCAGGTGCCCTCCGGCGGCATCCTCCAGATGGCGTACGTGCTGGAGCCCAACCCCTACGTCGGCAGCCTCGGCACCACCTGGGCCGGCCTGAACGGCGCGACCACCGGCGTGAACGCCCCCGGCACCGGTGAGAGCGGCGTGGAGGCCCTCATCAATGCCGCCACCTCCACGGGCCAGTCGTTCATCACCGGCAACCTCGGCCCCGGCCTCGACCTCGCCGCCGAGGGCGACGCCGGCACCATCGGCATACTCGCCGTGATGGGCGCGGCCAGCGTGAAGTTCATGACGACGCTGATCGACGACGGCGTGGAGGGCACCTGCTCCACCAACGCCAGCCAGTTCCCCGAGACCTTCGGCATCACCACCACCGTCGTCGGCTTCGGCACCAATAACCAAGTGACCGCATGGGGTCCGTCAAGCACCCCCACCACGTACACGCCCCCCAACAACTGGAACACGATCCAGCCCATCCCGCAGCCGACCGCCTCCACGTTCGTGGATGCCGCCGGCACCGCCCCGCCCATCGCCGGCACCATCTCGACCGGCTGCACCCCATGGGAGACCGCCAAGCCCTGCTACTTCCCCTATCCGGTGAAGGTGGGCACGCAAGCGGCGAGTACCCAGCCGACCACATGCCCCGAGCCCGCAGCCGGGCAGACGCCGTCCACGTGGTGCACGTTCGTCTACAACACCCTCCAGCCGATGATGGGCGCGCAGACGGCCGCGACGTACTACTGGAACGGCGGCGCATCCTCGTACATGGTGAGCAACAACGCGGCCCCCGGCACGTACACCGGCGGCTCCGCATCGTTCACCGGCGGCCTCTTCCAGAACGTGGGCCCGAGCCCCGGCCAGCCCGGTGACGCCTGGTGCTGGGGCAAGGAACTCGTCGGCGTCATCAACTGCTCGTACCTGAACGGCACCGACGCCAGCCAGATCCAGAACTACAACCCGATGGGCGCGATGAACATCGCCCTCACCTACCTCAGCACGCCGCAGTACGAGGGCGGCCTCTACACGGGGCTCGCGGCCGGTGCCAGCGGCACGCCCGAGCCCAACGTCATCGTGACCCAGGGCCAGAACGCCAGCGGCGAGCCGGGCCTGAACGTGACCTGCGACCTGTCGGACATCCAGCCCTACTTGTCGCTGCCGTTCAGCCCGGGCGGGGGAACCACCACCACCAATGGTCCGGCCCTGCTCAGCACGCAGGTCAACGCCGCGGGCAAAATGCCCACCGGCAGCTGGAACGTGTCCTTCTACGGGGTCGATTCGAACAGCAACCCCGTCTACTACAACACCAACGTCGGCAGTCCGGCGCTCGCCCAAGGGGGCTGGGCCACGGTCCAGCCATCGGCGTACACGCTCGGCCCGAACCTCACCTCGACCGTCACCAGCACGTTCAACGTCGCGCAGAACGCGATGCCGACCGGCTTCATCCCCTACGCCGACTTCGGCAACCTCCAGACGGTCCAGAACATCAACTACAACGGCCAGGTGGCCACCCTCGCCGGCATCGGCTGCTCCGTGAGCCCCGTCCTTTCGGTCGAGGGCCTGGACATCACCGGCAACCTTCCCGGCGTCAGCAGCGTCTTCGGCCAGATCGTTCCCATCTCCGGCCCGTACACAGGAGGCACGCAACCGTCCGGCTGGCCCATGCCCGGTGGTGGCGTCTCCTCCTGGCCGAACAACCTCTACAACAGGGCGCCCTGGAACGCCTGGACCCAGTACGCGTGGCAGACGCCCGTGAACCAGGTCAACGTCGCATTCCAGGGGACGCCCATCTCCGCGACGACCAAGGTCAACTGCACGGCGCCCACCAGCACGGCCGCCGCCTCGTGCACGATCCCGGCGGCCGGCTAGGGCGGGAGCCCAGCCGGCAGCCGGATCCCCTCAGCAGGAGCCGTTGGCCGGCAGGCCGTCCGGACAGAGCGATGACGTCCACGTGGTGCCGACGGCAGACACCCCCGTCAGGTCGGCGCCAGTGAGGTTCGCGCCGAAGATGCTGGCCCCGCCGAGGTTCGTGCCGGCGAGGTTCGCGACGGTGAGATCGACGCCGGCAAGCGAGGCCATGCTGAGATCGGCGCCGACGGCATCCACTGCGTGCATGTCGGCGTTGTTCATCATGGCCCAGGACATATTCGCCCCGGCGAGATAGGCACCGCGAAGGTTGGCGTCGATGAAGATGCCCCCGCGGAACCGTGCCCCCGTGAGGTTCGCGCCACTCAGGTTGGCGCCGGAGAAGTCCGCCGCGACGCCGACGCCGTAGATCGTCGCCACGGGCATGGTGGTGGCACCGGACAGCTGGGCACCGGTCAGGTTGGCGCCGCTCACGGCATTGCGCACGACAAGAGGCCCACCTCCCCCGCACTGGAAGAGGGCGCATGGGGGTGCCTCCACCGAATGCGGGCGGCGACGTGGCGGGGCCGTGAACCGGGCGCCGTCCAGCCGTGCGCCGCGAAGGTCGGCATGCTGCAGCAGCGCCCCCCGGAAATCCGCCGCGCGAAGGTCGGCCCCCTTGAAGTCGGCGCCCCGGAGATCGGCCCGGGTGAACCTCACCCTCCGCAGGTCACCGTGATGCTCCGCGCTCCAGCGGTGTACCACGCCGCGGCAGTCCGCCCCCGCCTTCAGCACGCATGTGCGGTCGCCCGACCCCAGGGTGGTGGCCTGCGCAGCGGCGAGGGTTGCCGGCACCCCGAGGGCGGTGATGGCGGCGATGGCGAGGGTAAGGCGTTTCACGAATGCCTCCGTGGAGCCACGTTACTTCCGCCAAACGGTGATCGCGGAATGCCCGGGCATGGGGATGCATCAGTGAGCGGAGGCCCGCCAGGCTCGCTCACCAGGGCTCGTGCAGGGTCGAAGTGATGGTCTACGATCTGGCGTCGGCGTCCACGCTGCACCTCGGCGCAAGGGTGCCCGAGATGGCACCCGTGACGAAGCGGTCGAGCGGCGAGCCCGCGAATGCGTCGGTGGCTCGGTTCGTGGCGGCGGCGGCCGGCACGCCCAGGTGGCTCACACCCGGGAAGTAGTCGACCTCGAGGTAGTCGTCGCCGTCGCAGTACTCATCGGCGATAGACCGCGTGTACTGGGCGGTGAGGCAGTTCGTCGCCTGCACCGCGCCGGAGTCGTCGACGCACCAGATGATCTTGTCGTTTCGGCCCTGCGCGAGGTACATCGGCACGGTGTCGCCAGCGCTGTCACGCGGGTACTTGGGGTAGGGGTTCACGCCGTAGGGGCCCGGCATGTTCCACTGCAGCCACCTGCACCACTCGCGGAAGGCCGGGGCCTGCTGGTTGAGCGCGCCGCAGGTGTCGTCGATTCCCCCTTGCCACTTCAGTCCCACGCGCTTGCCGGCGAACGGAGCGGCGAAGAAGCGCTTCACCATGGGATCGAGGTACCCGGCGGTCTTCTTGTAGATGGTCGGGAGGCCGGCGGTATTGAGGCAGCACTCGGCCACGTCGGGGCCGGTGGCGTCACCGCTGCGCGAGAGGACGTCCCGGTAGTCGACATTCGCGGTTGGCCCCACCGGGAACTCCCCGGCCGTGCCCTTGGTCACCTGGCTCCAGCTGACGGTGACGTAGCTGAACAGCACGGCGCCGATGGGGATGGGCACCCCGAGCCCCGGCTCGAAGTTGTACATGTCGCGGTCGCCGAGATGCTTGCCCATGAAGGCTTCGGGCTGCCCGGGAGAGGTGGTGAACTGGGTGGCTGGCGCCTCCGCCGCCACCCCCGCGAGCTCGAGCGTGCGGTCGGACTTCGACGCCAGGTACGGCCGGGCCAGCTGCCCGGCCCAGAGCGCCGATCCCCCACCCTGGGAATGGCCCCACGTGACCAGCGGCAGCTTGGCGTCCGCGGCCACCGGCGCCAGGCCGAAGGAATCGGCGCTGCGGGTGAGAACCCGCGCCGAGTCGAGCACGGCCATGCCCTCCGCCACGCCGAGCACGTAGTACTGCAACTGGTTGCTGCCCATGCCGGCCGACGGGTAGTCGGTGGCCACTACCGCGTACCCCTTGCGGAGCAGCCCCACCAGGGCACCATCCTGCTGGGCCCCCTTCTTCGCGATGGCCCCGATGCCGCCGGGCATGGGCCCGACGAACTTCGCGGGGTCCTCGCTCGCCTGGCACTCCTCCATGAGACCGACCGTTCCATGAGCCCAGGCCACCACGCCCTTGACGGTACTGGTGCCCGCCGGCACGGCGATGAGCCCACACGATGCGACGGTCTTCCCCGCCTCGCCCGTGGTGGCGTAGGCGATGCGGTAGAGGCGCCCCGCACCCGTCGCGAGCCCCGATGACTTCGTGACGTCCTCGGGCGCCGCGAGCAGATCGCCGGGCTGCTTGCCGGCGAGCGCGGCGGCGATCGGCGTGTCGTCGCACACGTTCGGGGGCGGCGGCTTATTCATGCCGGTGGCGGTCGATGAGAGCGTGGCCAGCCCGATGAGGGCGCATGTGGCCGCGGCGAGGACGGCTGCTCGGGGGCTCATGCGCGGGAGGTTACCCGGGGCGTGCCCGGGGGCAGCAGATGACGGTCGCGGAGCGCCCATTCACGAACTGCATGTCGACGTCGGGACTACGGCTCTTCTTCCCGCACCCCAAGCAGCTTCGCCACGGGCGTGGCGGTGAGTCCGTAGATCAGGACCGTTCCCGCGATGATCATGAACGCCACCGGGAGCAGGTCGCCGCCCCCGGGCACCTTGAGCGCGATGAGCGTGGTGGACACCGACGCGGCGGTCGCGGCCGCCACGATTCCACGGGGTGCCATCCAGCCGATGAACAACCTCTCGCGCCACGAGAACCCCCGCCCGATGGTGGCGAGGAAGGCAACGGCCGGGCGCACCACCAGCACGAGCACCGCGAGCACCGCCAGGGTCGGGAGGATGAGCGGCACGAGCGCCGATGCCGGCACGAGCGCCGAGATCCCAACGAAGAGCACGCCGATGGCGATGCTCACGATGGTGTCGAAGAACGGCCGCACCGAGTTGATGTCCCGTCCCATGCGGGGCGCGAGGTGGGTGGAGCCGATGCCCATAAGGAGGGCCGTAAGCAGGCCGGCGTTGTCGGCGACGAGATTGGCAACGCCCGCGGCGAGGATGACGCCGCCCAGGAGCACCTGGGTTCCCAGCATGAGGGTGGGCCCCACGATCTTCTCCCCGATGTAGATCACCAGGAGGCCCGCGACGGCGAATGCGATGGCGACCAGCAGCCCGAGGAAGAAGCGTGCGACGTCATCCCCAAGGGAGTCCGCCGTGCCGGCCTTTATCGCCTGGAAGACGATCACCGCCACGAGGGCGCCCAGGGGATCGAGCACCGTGCCCTCCTCGAGCAGGACGTTGCGCACGCGCTTGCGCGGTCGCACGACATCGAGGAGCGGATTGACCACGGTGGGGCCGGATACCGACAGGATCGCCCCCGCCAGCAGCGCGACCCCGAACGGCAGGCCGATGACCAGCGCGATCAGCGTGGTGGCTGCCGCCCAGGTGATGGGCCCGCCGAGCCACACGAGCCGCAGGCCCGTGCTGCCCTCGGCGTTCGACATGTTGCGCAGGCTGAGTTCCATGCCTCCCTGGAAGAGGATGATGGCCACCACGATGTCGACGATCGGCCCGAAGGACGTACCGAGAATCCCCACCGCGTTTGCCGCAGGCACCAAGATGCCCAGCACGAATCCCGCCGGAAGCAACAGCACGAGCGACGGAATGCGGAGACGGGGGGCGATCGCCTGGCAGGCGATCGCCACAGCGAAGATCAGCGTGATGCCGAGGATCACCTGCTGTTCGCTGAGCACCGGAGGGGTCATGCGAGGGGCCCGCGCGCTAGCGCAGGACGATTTCCCCATTCGCCGTGGCGATGCCGCAGGCATGGATGCCCGGGCCGGTGCCGGGCTCGTAGCGCACCGGCAGGCCGTGATCCTCGCCAAGCCAGCCCTCGAGCACCGGGGCGAAGTCGCCGACCTCAACGAACGTGTAGTCGGTGGGGGCGCAGTCGTGGTTCGCCGCCGCGTAGCGCTCGGCGTTGATCTGCGCGCGGTCAGCGGGGTCCCCCATCAGCTGCAGGAAGAACGGCAGCGGGTACTGCGGCATGCCGGCGCTGCGGAACACGATCTTGTCGTCCTCGTCGCGCGCCTTGCCCGAGCGGATCGGCAGCCCCCGGCTCTCGGCGGTGGCGTCGAGGTCAGCCACGCCCAGGCACCACCACAACACGCGGTCCTGCCCCTGCAGCGTGGCGTTCAGCCATGCGCCATCAGGCAACGAGGTGTCCCCCACGCCCAGGATCTCGAGGAAGCACTGGGGGCCGAGCGGCACGATGCGGTTCGTGGTGCCGCCGAGGTGCTGGGATCCCGGCACGGAGCCGAGCCCGAACTCCTCGCGCAGGCGTTCGCAGGCGGCGTCGGCGTCCATCACGCCATAAATGACGTGGTCGATCCAGAATCCCTCGGGGTTCATGCCGTGACTCTATCCCCGTAGCCTTGTCGTCGTGAGCGGCCCCTCCCGCCTGTCATCGGTGCTCGGCACCCCTCGCCGCGTCGTGCGAAGCGCGATGGATACCGACGTGGGCGCGGTGCGGTGGATCGTGCCGCTGCGCGGCGCGGTGGTGGTGACGGCGATGATGGCCGTGCTCATCGCGCTGGGTTACCCGCAGGCGACGGTGGCCGCCGGCATCGGAGCCCTCTTCACCGGGGCGGGGGACCAGCGCGGCACCGTGGCCGATCGCACCAAGGGAATGGCGTTCACCGCCATCTGCGTGTCCCTGGCATGCGCCCTGGGCGTGCTGGCGTCGGAGTGGTCGTGGTTGCGCATCGTGGCCACCGGGGTCGTGGCCTTCGGATGCGGGTACGCGGCGAAGGCCGGCCGCAGGTCGGGCCTGATCGGCCTGCTGAGCCTGATCGTCTTCATCGTCTACGCCGGCGCGCCCCTGGCGACGGGCGTCGCGGTGACCGATGGCCTGATCATGCTCATGGGCGGGGGTATCCAGCTGGCCTTCGGGGTGCTGCCCCAGGCGATCGGGCGCACGGGCGGCGTGCGCGCGGATATCTGCATCGCCTACCGCACGGTGGGCCACGCGCTCACGAGATCGACCCTCATGACCGATCAGGCCAGCCCGGTGCTCAAGCTGCAGGCCGCCCGCGCGAGCGTGGCGGGCCTCCGCGGCGATCCGGCGGTGCGCCTCCAGTACGACGCCCTGCTGGATGCCTGCAGCGACCTGCGCATCGGCGGAGTGGTGCTGCTCGGCGCCCCCCTGAGGGTGTCGCCGCAGGAGCAGTCGCTCATCGACGACTTCATGAGGCATGCGTCGGATCTCTCCATCGCCATCGGACACGCCGTCGAGGTGCGCTGGCGACGGCGCGGCCTGGCGCAGCGCGCGGCCGCGATGGACGCGGCGGCGGACGCCTGCGGCGCGATCGGCGACGAGCGGGTGCGCGTTGCCGTGCAGCAGATGCGCCTGGGCCTGGGTGAGGCGCTCGGGGCCCTGGGCGACGGCGTGCTCACGGGCGGCATGCGATCGGTGCCCGTCGATCTCGGGGGATCGCGGGAATCGCTGCAGGCACTGCTCGGGCCCGCGACGTTCGACGACCTCATCCTGCGCCACGCCGTGCGGCTCGCCATCGCCGAGGTGGCGGGCACGGCACTGGCCGTAGCCATGGACTTCCCGCACAACTACTGGGTCCCCATGACCCTGGCGTGGGTGCTGCGCCCGGATCTCTCCGGCACCGCCGTGCGGGTGACCGCCCGCATCGGCGGCACCGTGCTGGGGCTGGCGTTCTCGTGGCTCGTGCTCGGCATCTTCGGGTTCGGTCCGGTGCCCGTACTCGCGGTGGTGTTCGTGAGCTCGGTGATCATCTACGCGTTCATCGGCCCCAATTACGCCCTGTGCACCGTGGGCGTCACGGCATTCGTCATCGCCGTGTTCGGCCTGCTGAACGATCCCCTCGTGGAGACCATCGAACTGCGGCTCGCGGGCACGGCGATCGCGGCGGTGATCGCCGTGATCGCCGTGCTCGCGCTGCCGGCGCGCACCACGCAGGAGATGGCCGGAGTGCTGGCGTCGTTCGCGCGCTCCATCGCGGACTACGCGCGCCACGTGGTCCAGGGCATGGAGGGCATCGATCGCCAGGCGGCGCGTGCCGACGTGGCATCGCATCGCATCGCCGCGGCCCAGATCGTGCAGGCCGCGGGTACGGAGTTCGCGCGCCACAGCCTCGACGACCGCGAGGCGCGGGCCGTGCTCACGGGACTCACCCAGGCCACGGCCATCATCGCCGTCAGCGAGATCGGCGAGCGCCGCGAGGTGGCCGCTGCCCTTCCCTCCGCGCTGGTGGATGACATCGATGACGTGGGCCGGCGCCTGGAGGCCATCAATGCCTCGCAGGACATCCCGCCGCGAGCGGGCGATGCACCATCGGTCCCGGCCGAGGCCCGCGACCTGCTGGCGTCGGTGGAGATGGCCCAGGGCGCGCTCGACGACGCCATGCGCGTACGCTCCGCCCACGCAGTGGCCTGACCCGAGATACGGAGGACCCATGGCACTCATCGACGAGACCCCGATCGACCCCGAGAGCGGCTGGGTGGCCGATCACGTGCGCCAGTACGTGGAGTCCGGCGGCACGGAGGGCCACCACTGGCAGCCGGGCGTTCCCACGCTTCTGCTCACGACGCGGGGCAAGAAGAGCGGCACGGCCAGGCGCACCGCGTTGATCTACGGCATGGACGGCGACGACTACGTGGTGATGGCCTCGTACGGCGGCGCCCCGGCGAACCCGGACTGGTACGTGAACCTCGAGGCCGATCCCGAGGTGGTCATCCAGGTGGGGCCGGAGATCATGGCCGCCACTGCCCGCACGGCCGGCCCCGACGAGCGGGACCGGCTCTGGAAGGTGATGACCGACATCTGGCCCGACTACGACGAGTACGACACCAAGACCCCGCGGGAGTTCCCGCTGGTGGTGATCAGCGCAGGCTGACCCCGGCGTTCCCTACGGCAGGGACTCCTGGATGTAGTTGCACTCGTCCTCGAGCACGTCGACCTCGTCAGGGATGTTCACGCTGAGGCGCCTGAGCATGCGGTAGGTCAGGTTGGCGGTGGACCGCTGCCCGCCGGCGTCGAGGCCCGCGCCTCGGTACTTCTTCATCTCGTCGTCGAGGTCACCGAACTTCTTGCAGGCGAACGCCTTCTTGTCCTTCGCGTACTCCTCGACCAGTGCGTTGTACTTGGCGATGTAGCCCTTCGCGTCGGTCACCATCTGAGCGCGGTCGAAGTTGTTGGGCTGCTGCGTGGGCTTCTCGATCCACTTGCTCTCGGTGAACGAGTACTGACCCTGGCCCTTCTTCGGCTCGTAATTCGCGGTGCGCTTGCCGTGGAACGTCACCTCGAGCGGCACGCCGTAATAGAAGATGTTGCCCTCCTGCTTGAGCTCCGTGTAGTTGCTCAGCAGCTTCATGACCCCGTTGACCTGATCGGCATCCATGGTCGGGGAGCTCACGAACACGTGCACCCCGAAGTCGGCCTTGTCGTCGTACTCGTACGACGCGTTACTGCCGAATAGCTCGATGGCATCCACCTTGAGATCCTTGATGCCCGACCGCTTGGCGAGCGCGTTGACGTTGGCGACGGTCTTGGCCGCCACGTCGGCCTTCATCGCCTCGCCGTTCCAGAGCCTGGGGTCAAGGACCGTGGGGAACGTCGACTGCTTCTCGGCAGCGGTCTTCAGCTGCTCGTCGGTCTCCTTGACGATCGGCGGCGCGGCACCCAGGTCGGTACGCGCGCTCTCGCTGCGGTCGGGCCCGTCACCACCGCCTGCCACACCGGACTGGGCGGAGCCTGATGCCGCGCGAGTGGTGGTGTCGGACGCTGGCTCGGACGATGAGCCGCAGCCGGCGACGATCAGGCCTGTGGCCACGACGACACCCGCGATTGCGAGGGGAACACGCATGAGACGCTCCGGGAGGGAGGGGCTAGGACCGAGCCTGAGTATACCTGTGGCGTTCCGTGGCGATCACGCCCCGGGCTGCCAGATCATGAGCACCAGCACGACCACCGCGAGCACCACCGCTGCCCAGTGCAGCGCCCAGGTGGTGCGATTGGCCAGCATGGTGCGAAGCGTGGCCTCATCTCCCCCGCTCCCCGAGGCCACCTGCTCGGCGTACTCGCGCGTCTTGCGGCTGCGGCGGCCGCCCAGCCATCCGGCCACCAGGGCGATCACGAACAGCACGATGCTGATCTCGAGCCACCTCTGGCCGTAGCCGTCGATCTTCCCTGAGAGGTAGAAGCCCGCGAGCAGCAGCACCACTCCGCCCACTGCGAGCATGATGGCGCCGTAGCGGGCGAGCCCGAGGATCACGGCGATCTCGGAGGGCTTCTCCCGCTTGGGCGCTGCCGTGGCGACCACTCCCGCCACCGCCGCGCCGGCGAAGAAGAGGATCACCCCG
>SXZC01000019.1 GCA_005788075.1 Actinomycetota bacterium | reverse complement strand
AGGTGCACGCCGAGCTGAGCGGCGAAGGCCAGGTAGTCGACGAGGGCGTCGCGACTGCCCACGGCATCCATGCTGTTGGGCGATATGCCCGTGAACCCGAGCTCCGATGCCGTGGCCTGCCGATCGATGGCGAAGCCGCTTCCGGCGAGGGCACCGCTGCCCAGAGGGCTCTCCCCCGCCGACTCCATGGCGAAGAGCAGCCTTCGGTGGTCGCGGTCGAGCATCCATGCGTAGGCGAGCAGGTGGTGCGCGAGGCGCACGGGCTGCGCCCGCTGCAGGTGCGTGTAGCCGGGCATGACGACATCGAGGTTGGCGCGGGCCTGCTCGATGAGCGCCTGGGCGAGGTCCTTGAGGGCGCCGGCCTGGGCCTCGCCGCGGACCCTGAGCCACAGGAGGGTGTCGGTGATCACCTGGTCGTTGCGGCTGCGCCCGGTGTGCAGTCGCCTGCCGGCATCTCCCGCGATCTCCGTGAGCCTGCGCTCCACCGCGGTGTGGATGTCCTCGTCACCCGGCTGGAAGGCGAACTCCCCGGCGGCGAGTTCGGCCTCCACCTGCGCGAGCCCGGCGTCGATCGCCGCAGCGTCGTCTGCGGGGATGATCCCCTGCGCGCCGAGCATGCGGGCGTGGGCGCGCGATCCGCGGATGTCCTCCCGCCACAGCCGCTGGTCCACAGGCAGCGAGGCGTTGAGCGCGTCGAAGGCCTCGGCGGGCGAGCCCTCGAAGCGGCCGCCCCAGAGCCTCGACGCGTCGTCGCTCATGCCGCTCCCGCCTCCACGGCCCCCGCCGCGCCTGCCCGCTCGGCCTCGATGGCCCGCTCGAGGGCACTGCACACCCGGTCGACCTGCTCCTCGGTCATCTCGCAGAAGAACGGCAGGGCGATGGTGGATGCGCTGATGGCCTCGGTGATGGGAAGCTCGCCCGGTCCGTGGCCATGGGCCTCGCGGTAGTAGGGCTGCAGGTGGATGCACGGGAGGTACGGCTTGGCCGACACCCCCTCTGCCTCGAGGCGGCCGATGATGGCGTCGCGGTCAAGGTCGGCGTCGAGGCGCGGGGCATACACGAACCACGAGCGCCGCTCAGGGCCCTCGTACATGGGGGTGACACCCTGCACGTGCTGCATGCGGTCCTGGTACATGCCCGCGATGCGTGCGCGGGCATCCTGCATCCAGTCGAGCCGCTCCAGCTGCGCCACGCCGATGGCCGCGTGCACGTCGGAGAGGCGGTAGTTGAAGCCCAGTCGCGAGTGCACCAGCCAGGCGCCGTCGTCGGAGCGCCCCTGGTTGGTGAGGCTCTTCAGCAGCGTGTAGAGGTCGTCGTCGTCCGTGAGCACCACGCCGCCCTCGGCGGTGGTGAGCTGCTTGTTCGCGTAGAAGCCGAATACCGCGGGGTGGCCGAAGGTGCCGAGCTTGCGGCCGTTGAGGTCGCCGTCGATGCTCTGGCAGGCGTCCTCCACGATGCCCAGGCCGTGCCGGCGGGCGATGTCCACCAGCGCGGGCACGTCGGCGGGGTAGCCGAAGATGTCCACGATGAGGATCGCCTTGGTGCGCGGCGTGATGGCCGCCTCCACGGCAGCCGGGTCCATGTTGAACGTGAGCGGGTCGACCTCGGCGAACACCGGGGTGGCGCCCGTGTAGAGGATCACGTTGGCGGAGGCGACGAACGAGAACGATGAGGTGATGACCTCGTCCCCGGGCCCCACGCCCAGGGCGTGAAGGCAGCAGTGCAGGCCCGCGGTGCCCGACGAGCACGCGACGGCGTGCTTCGTGCCGATGCGGTCCGCCCACATCCGCTCGAAGCGCGTGACGGTGGGCCCCAGCGACAGCTGGCGCGACCGCAGCACCTCGTCCACCAACTCGCGCTCGCGATCACCGATGACGGGCCGCGCGAGGGGGATCATCTCCTCGGCGCTCACGCCTCCCGTGCCCCGGCGGTGCTCGGGACCGCAGCGCGTCGCACGCCGTAGTCAAGGCTGTCCACCAGGGCATCCCACGAGGCGGCGATGACGTTCTGGTTGACGCCCATCGTCGACCAGGTGGACGTGCCGTCGGTGGAGTCGATGAGTACGCGCGTCGTGGCGTCGGTGCCGTGGCCCTCGTCGAGGATGCGCACCTTGAAGTTGACGAGCGAGATCTGGTCGAGGCCCGGGATGCGCCCCGCCAGGGCCTGGCGCAGGGCCTTGTCGAGTGCGTTCACCGGGCCGTTGCCCTCGGCCGTGGCCACCAGGCGCTCGCCGTCGTGGTGCAGCCGGATGGTGGCCTCGGTGACCACCTGGCCGGTTTCGTCGCGCTCGGTGATGACCCGGAACGACTCGAGCACGAACACGGGCTCGTGCACGCCGGCCTCCCTTTCGAGGAGGATCGTGAACGACGCGTCGGCCACCTCGAAGTGATAGCCCTCATGCTCGAGCTCCTTGATGCGCGCCAGGATGCGCGGCGCGAGATCGGGATCGGCCTCCACGTCGATGCCGGCCTCGCGCGCCCTCTCGAGCACCACGTGACGACCGGAGAGCTCGCTCACCTTCATGCCGCGCTCGTTGCCCACCAGCGACGGGTCGATGTGCTCGAACGTACGCGGGTCGGACACCATGCCGGCCACGTGCATGCCGCCCTTGTGCGCGAAGGCGTTGGCCCCCACGTAGGGCGCCCAGGCGTCGGGCGGCAGGTTGGCGGTCTCGGCAGCCCAGTGCGAGAGGCGCGTGAGCTCCTCGAGCCCGCCGGGGCGGAGCACATCGAAGCCCATCTTCAGCGCCAGCGAGGGCGCGATGGAAATGAGGTTGGCGTTGCCGCAGCGCTCGCCCCAGCCGTTGATGGTGCCCTGTACCTGCCGGGCCCCCTGCTTCACGGCCGCGAGCGAGTTTGCCACGGCGCACTCGGCGTCGTTGTGCGTGTGGATGCCGATGGCGGCGTCGGGCAGCGCGGCCACCACCTCGCCGGCGATGCGCTCCACATCCATGGGCAGCGTCGCGCCATTGGTGTCGCAGAGCACCAGCCACGACGCGCCGTTGGCGTGCGCGGCCTTGAGGCACTCGATGGCGTAGTCGGGGTGCTCGCGGTAGGCGTCGAAGAAGTGCTCGGCGTCGTAGAAGACGTCCTTGCCCTCGGACAGCAGGAACGCCACCGACTCGCCGATCATCGCGAGGTTCTCCTCGCGCGACACCTTGGTGACCTTCTGCAGGTGCAGGTCCCACGTCTTGCCGACGATCGTGGACACCGGGGCGAAGCACTCCACCATGATGCGCAGGCCCGGGTCCTGGTCGGGTGCGGTGTTGCGCCGCCGGGTCATGCCGAACGCCGCGATTCGGGTGTCCCCGAGGTCCTCGCGCTCGAGCAGGTCGAAGAGCTGGGAGTCCTTGGGGTTGGACGACGGGAAGCCCGCCTCCACGACGTCGATGCCGACGTCGGCCAGCCGCAGGGCAACCTGCAGCTGCTCCCCCACCGAGAGGCTCATGCCCTCGCGCTGCATGCCATCACGCAGCGTGGTGTCGTAGAGGAGGACGCGCTCCATCAGCCCGCCGGCGTCGCCGCCGTCACGTGGTCGAGCCAGTGCGCCCACCGGGCGTCCCGGCCATGCACCACCTCGTGGAACACGTGCTGCAGCCTCTGGGTGACGGGACCGGGCTCGCCGATGAGGTGGTCGTCCACCGACCGCACCGGGCACACCTCTGCCGCGGTGCCGGTGACGAACACCTCATCGGCCTGGTAGAGCTCGGCCCGCGCGAGGTCACGCTCCACCACGTCGTAGCCCTCGGTGCGCGCGATCTCCATGATCGAGTTGCGCGTGATGCCCTCGAGGATCGACGCCGAGATGGGCGGGGTGCTGATGACGCCGTCCTTCACGATGAAGATGTTCTCGCCCGAGCCGTCGGTGACCATGCCGAGCTCGTTGAGCAGGATGGCCTCCTGATAGCCCGCGTGCTGGGTCTCCATCTTCGCGAGGATCGAGTTGAGGTACTGCCCGCCGGCCTTGGCCGTGGCGGGGATGGTGTTGTTGCCGATGCGCCGCCAGCTGGAGATCTTGGCCTTGATGCCGTGCTTCAGGCCGTCCTCGCCGAGGTAGGCACCCCACACCCACGCGGCGATGGCCACGTCGACCGGTGCCTCCACGGGATTGAGGCCCATCACGCCGTATCCGCGCAGGGCGATGGGACGGATGTAGGCCTCGTGCAGGCCGTTCGCCGAGATGACCTGATGCACCGCGGTGCGGAGATCCTCGTGCGAGAACGGCAGCGGCATGTAGTACTGCGCCGCCGAGCGCTCGAGCCGCAGCAGGTGCTGGTCGAGACGGAACACGGCCGGTCCGTCATCGGTCTCGTACGCGCGGATTCCCTCGAACACCGACGTGCCGTAATGAAGGGCGTGCGTGAGCACGTGGACGGTGGCATCGGCCCAGTCCACGAGCGACCCGTTCATCCAGATCTTGTCGGCTTCCATCCTGCGGCGGCCCTTCCTTGTGGGGTTGAACCGGGTCTCCCGGACCCGGGTATCCGGAGAAGTCTAGCCCGCAGCCGAGATGAGCAGCTCGCCCATCTCGTGCGTGGAGCAGGTGCCCCCGAGATCGCGCGTGCTGGCGCCCGTGGAGAGCACCTGGTCGACGGCCCGCTCGATGGCGTCCGCGCCCTTCGGGGCGTCCAGCGAGTAGCGCAGCATCATTGCCGCCGAGAGGCAGGTGGCGATGGGATTCGCGATGCCCTGATCGGCGATGTCCGGGGCCGATCCGTGCACGGGCTCATACAGGCCCGGGCCGTGGCCGCCGAGGCTTGCCGACGGCAGCAGCCCGATGGAGCCACTGATCATCGCGGCCTCGTCGGAGAGGATTTCGCCGAACAAGATCTCGGTGACGAACACGTCGAAGTCGGCGGGGCGGCTCACCAGCTGCATGGCCGCGTTGTCCACCAGCATGTGCTCGAGCTCCACGTCGGGGTGCTCCGCGGCCACGCGCATCACCTCGTCGCGCCACAGGCGCGAGCTCTCGAGCACGTTGGCCTTGTCCACCGACGTCACCTTGCCGCGGCGCGCCAGCGCCGACTCGAAGGCCACCTCGGCCACGCGGCGGATCTCCGCGCGGCTGTAGGTGCAGGTGTCGTAGGCGCTATCGCCCTCGCGGGCGCTCTTGCCGAAGTAGATGCCGCCGGTGAGCTCGCGCACCACCAGCAGGTCGGTGCCCTCGATGCGCTCGGTGCGCAGCGGGCTGCTCTCGTAGAGCGACGGAATCGGCTTGACGGGCCGCAGGTTGGCGAACAGGCCCATGCCCGCCCGCAGCGCGAGGAGCGCCTGCTCGGGACGCGGGTCATCGGGATTGGTGGTGTCCCACTTGGGGCCGCCGACGGCGCCCAGCAGCACGGCATCGGCCGCCTTGCACTCTTCCATCACGCCGTCGGGCAGCGGCTTGCCGTAGGCATCAATCGCGCACCCGCCGACGGCGTGCGAGTCCCAGTCCACCTGGATGCCGTCCAGGGGGGCCACGTGGTCGACCAGGCGCCGCGCCTCGCCCACCACCTCGGGCCCGATGCCGTCACCCGGCAGCAGTACGACCTTGACCTCGCGCATTGGCATTTCCTCGCTGGTGGTGGGTGTGCGGCCTAGAGCAGGACGGTGGTGACGGGGCCCTGCCGCTCGCGGCTGGCCTCGTAGGCGGCGATGTCGGCGTCCTTCAGCATGGTGAGGCCGATGTCGTCCCAGCCGTTCAGCAGGCGGTCGCGCACGCTGTCCTCGATGTGGAACTCCACGGTGCGGCCGTCGGGGAACGCCACGACGCACTCCTCGAGATCGACGGTCATCTCGGTGCCGGGCTGGTCGATGGCCTCCTGCATGATGGTGCGCACGTCATCCTCGGGCAGGACGACGGGCAGCATGCCGATCTTCGTGCAGTTGGTGCGGAAGATGTCCGCGAACGACGGGGCGATGACCACGTCGAAGCCGTAGTCCTGAATGGCCCACGGGGCGGGCTCGCGCGACGACCCGCAGCCGAAGTTGCGGCCGGCCACGAGGATGCGCGCGCCCTCGTACTCCGGGCGGTCGAGGATGTAGAAGTCCTCGTTCTTCCAGTCGAAGAACAGGAACTCGCCGAACCCGGTGCGCTCGACGCGCTTGAGGAACTGCTTGGGGATGATCTGGTCGGTGTCGACGTCGGCCCGGTCGAGCGGGGCCACCTTCGACTTGACGATGGTGATCGGATCCATGACTCCCCCTAGGCGCCCGCGAGGGCGGCGTCGAACGTGCGGACATCCACCAGGTGGCCGGTGATGGCCGCGGCAGCTGCCATGGCGGGGCTCACGAGGTGGGTGCGGCCGCCCTTGCCCTGGCGGCCCTCGAAGTTGCGATTGCTGGT
>SXZC01000197.1 GCA_005788075.1 Actinomycetota bacterium | reverse complement strand
GTCGGACTTCACCGCCTTCATCACCATCGAGAACGAGGGCGAGCCCGGGCGCCTCATCGAGACCGGCCCCACCAAGGATGTCTTCGGCAACCCGCAGCACGAGCGCACGGAGGCCTACGTCTCAGGCCGCTTTGGCTAGGCCACAGAGCCGCCCGTCCTTCTGCCTGCGGTCGCCCTCTGCACGGTTGCCGATGCGGGCGCGGACGGGTTCCACCCCTCTCGGGGCGGCCTAGCTCTCCAGCGCGCCCTCTTCCTCTTCGGCCTCGCGGCGCAGCTGCTTGAAGCTGACGCCCTCGAAGAGGAGGAAGATGAAGCCGATCACCACGCCGACGGCCATCTCGGTGGCCTGGAGCACGATGGAGAAGGCCAGGGCGTCGGCCGCGCTCACGCCGTAGGAGGCCGTGAGGGGCACCACCGCGGCGGCCTGGAACACCACGAGGTTGCCGGGCAGGATCGGAAACGACTGGGCGAGGGTGATGGTGACCAGCAGCAGGCCCGCGCCTCCCCAGCCCACGTAGCCCAGGCCGAACGCCCCGAGGGTGGCGTAGATGCCGGCCCACTGGGCGAGCCACGTGCCGAAGCTCGGCACCGCCACGCGCATGAACTGCTGCGGGTCGCGCAGGCTGGCGTGGCTCTCGTGCACGGCGCCCCACAGGCGCTGGAACGCGCGCGTGACGCGGCGCCAGATCGATCCGGTGGACAGCCACGGCGGCACCTGCCGGTTGGGGTTCTGCAGCAGGGCCACCACCACGATGACAAGGCAGATCACCCCGAGCACCGCCGTGATGATCCATGCGTACGACGGCAGCGGCAGGAAGAGGCCGATGAGGATCACCAGCACCACCCAGGCGATGGTGGTGACGATGTTCTCCACCACCACGGTGCCGAGCAGCACGGTGGTGGAGACGTCCTCGTCGCGCTTCGCGAGGCGGCGCTTGGCCAGCAGCACCTTGGCGATCTCGCCCACGCGCGCGGCGAGGATGGTGTTGAACAGGAAGCCCACCATGAGCGGGCTCAGCAGGTCGATGAAGCGGGTCTTGTGCTTGAGGCCCGGGAGGCCGTCGACCACGCCCTTCCATGCCAGGCCCTTGAGGAGCACCGACACGAAGTTGGCCACCACGGCGATGATGAGCAGCCAGATGCTGTCCACCCGGAACGCGGCCACCACGGCGCCCCAGTCGATCCTCCAGATGAGCAGCACGACCACGACGGCGATGACGCCGAGGCGGATCGCATGCCATGCCCACTTGGGGATGGCACGCCGCTTGGCGGTCTCCTCGCTCATGCCAGGAGCTCGTCGAGGGTGACCAGCTCAAGGCCCTTCTCGCGCGCGGCCGCGCAGATGTCGGGGATCGCCGCCACCGTGTGGGTGCGCGGCCGGTCGGGGTCCCAGCCGTCGGCGTCATGCAGCAGAAGGATGCATCCGGGGGCCAGCGCGCGAGCCGAGCGCTGCGCCACCACGTCGGGCCCGGGATCAGCGGAGTCGAACACGCCCTTGGTCCAGCCCGCCATGCGGTAGCCCGCCGATCGCACCGCCGCCCACGTGGCCGGCCCGCGGAACCCATGGGGCGCGCGGAATACATGGGTGAGCACGCCGGGTCCCGCGGCGTCGGCCACGGCCTCCTCGGTGCGCGTGAGCTGGTCGCGCACGTGACCCGGGCCGCGCATCACGAGGATGCCGTGGTCGTAGCCGTGGCTCGCCACCTGATGCCCCTCGTCGTGCATGCGCCGCACGAGCTCGGGGTGGCGACGTGCCTGGCGGCCGAGCACGAAGAACGTGGCCCGCACGCCCTCGTCGGCAAGGGCGTCGAGGATCGCCGGGGTGGATGGCCCCGGGCCGTCGTCGAAGGTCAGCGCCGCGCGCGGGCTGCCCCCGGGCCCGCGGGTGACCACGGGCCCGAAGAGCGGTGACCCGGGTCGGAACGCGGCCCAGGCGCCGAGGGCGCCCGCGCCGGCGATGGCGGTGGCCAGCAGGGGACTCCTGCGCCATGCGGTCGCGGCGGCGGCCAGGACGGCCAGCTCGGTGGCGACGACGCGGCGGATGGTCCGGTTCTTGGTCATCGGCTCGGTCATCGGGGCTCTCATCCGAGGGTAGCAAGGGGGCGTGGGGCGCCCGGCCGGTGGCACCCGACCGATGCGAGTGCCAGAGCCCTGTGGGCAGGTCTATACTCGCCGAGCGTCCCGTCCCAGGAGTACAGGTGCCTGTCTACGACTACCGCTGTGAGAAGGGCCATCGCTTCGAGGCCATCCAGAGCATGTCCGACAAGCCCCTCGCCAAGTGCGAGGAGTGCGGCGCGCCTGCGCAGCGCGTGCTTCACGCGCCAGCCATCCACTTCAAGGGAAGCGGCTTCCACAACACCGACTACGGCACCAAGAGCCGGCCGAAGGAGCCTGCGGCGGCGCCCTCGAGCGCCAAGGCCTCGGGCGGGGATTCGGGTGGCGGAGGGTCGTCGGACGGCGGCGGCAAGAGCAGCGGCAAGACCGTGGGGCTCGACAGCGTCTAGCTAGCGCCCGATGAACTCGGCGAGCTGCTGCTCGTCGAGGTCGGGCTCGCCGACGACATAGGAGATTCCGTTGATCGTGCGCGGTATGCCCGCCAGCACGATGCGGTCCTTGGAGTCCGACTGCAGGCGCCACTGCAGCCACCCGAGCTTCATGAGGTCGGACGTCCCCATGTCGGTGCCGATCGAGCGGATGGCGGCCGCGCCGTTCCATGGCGCGAACGGGATGGAGCTGATGGAGGCCATCTTGGCCTTGAGCGCCGCCACGAACGCCTGCTGGCGCGCCGCGCGATTGAAGTCGTTGTCGCACTTGCGCACGCGCACGTACTGCAGCGCGCGCTCGCCGTCGAGCTCCACCTGGCCGCGCGGGAACGACACGGTGATGCCGCCGGAGTAGGGGCAGTTGCGCACGGCGGTGGGGTTGTTGACGGTGACGCCGCCGAGCTCGTCCACCATGTTCTTCACGCCGTTGAAGCGCACCACGATGATGTGGTGGATCGGCAGGCCCGTGAGGTCGCGCACCGCCTTGATGATCCCGGGCTGGCCCGCCAGGTACATGGCCGAGTTGATCTTCTCTGTGCCCACGCCGGGCAGCTCCACTCGGAAGTCGCGCGGTATGGAGAGCCACTTCACCTTCCCCGCGCCGGGGTCGGTGCGCATGATCATGATGGTGTCGGCGCGGGCGCGCGACTCGCCGCCGCGGGCATCCCAACCGATCACGAGGGTGTTCTGCGGCGATGAGAGCAGTGGGCCGGCCGGCGAGAGCGCCGCGCGGGCGCTCGGTGCCACGCGGCCGTTGGCCGTGGATACCGCCCCGTTGATGGCGAGGAAGCCCATCACGCCCCATGTGATGACGCCGATCACGAGCAGCACGCCCACGCGCCAGGCCCAGCCCCATGCGCCGATGCCGCGCAGCGACCACCAGCGGCGGCTGGGCTGCGGCGCCCAGGGGTCGACCTCCGGCTTGGGCTCGGGACGCTCGGCGCTGCCGGCTCCCTCGGTCAGCTGCTGGAGGCCCTCGAGCCCCTCGGCTGACTTCGCGGATCCGCGCGCCTTGAAGCGGCGATATGGCTTGCCCTGGGGCGGCATCGGCTGGCGATGGTACCGTCGCCCACGGGTGTTCCGGCGAGCGGGGGGTATATGAGCGTCATCGGCGTGGATGTCGGTGGCACGAAGATCGCCGCGGGGCGCCTCGGCCCCGATCTGG
>SXZC01000196.1 GCA_005788075.1 Actinomycetota bacterium | reverse complement strand
GGCACCGCGAGCGCGGCACCGGATGCCCGGCGCGCAGTTGCGGGATCGTCCGCGGACGCCGGCGCGCTCGCGACCTCCTCGCCGAGGGCGCGCAGCGCAATGACCATGCGCGCCAGGGCATCCGGGGAGTCACCCGCGACGCGGCGCACGAGCGCCGGCGTCATCCATGGCACGCGCGCCGCCCAGTCCGCCGTCCACTCGCCATGCGGCAGGCGAATGGCGTCCACCGACAGGGCGGATGCCTGCGGCGCCGCACCGTCGGCCAGCACGGCGCGGGCGCACCAGCCGCGGGCGCCCACCTGCTCCTCGGGCCTGAGGTCACGCACCTCGGCGCCGGGCACGCGACCGGCCGCGAGGTCTGCTGCGGCATCGGTCGCCTCCAGCGCCGTGAGGTCGCGGGCCACCGGCGCGCGGCGATCGAGAGGCATGGTGGCCAGGGCCACGCGGGCGAGCTCCGTCGCCAGCACCACGGCGGCCTCGCCGTCGCGCAGGGGCGGTCCGGCAGGCCCCGCGCGCATCGCCCCGAGGCCGACCTCGTCGGTTCCCCGGACATCCACGTCAAGCCGCAGGCGCAGGTCGCGATCGTCCACGTGCGGAGCCTAGAACTCCTGCTCGGTGGGGCGCATGTAGACCTCGTTGATGCTCACGTGCGGAGGCTGGGACACCGCGAACATCACGGTGCGGGCGACGTCGTCCGGCACCAGCGGGTCGCCCCCGGGCGGGTCGTCGTAGAAGGCGGTGTCCACGATGCCCGGGGCGATGAGCGTCACCCGCACGCCGGAGCCGTGGAGATCCTTCCGCAGGGCCTCCGCCATCGCGGTCACGGCCCACTTGCTCGAGGAGTAGAGCGAGCCCGCGCCCACCTGCCGGCCCGAGATGGAGCCCATGAGGATCGCGTGCCCGCGGGCGTCGCGAAGCGCCGGTATGCACGCGCGCAGGGTGATGGCCGCGCCGTAGACGTTGGTGAGGATCATCTCCCGCCAGAACTCCGGGCTCTCGTTGAGGAACCCACGCTTCGCCCCGAAGCCCGCGTTCGCGACCACGGCATCGATGCGGCCGAACGCCGCGATAGCTGCCGCGGCCATGCCCTGCACCTGGTCCCACTCCGTGACGTCGCACGTGACCGGCAGCGCCACCGATGGGCCGCCGAGATCCGCCGAGAGCGCGTCCAGCAGGTCACGCCGCCGCGCGGCGATGACCACGCGCCACCCGTCGGCCACGGCGGAACGGGCGATGGCCGCGCCGATGCCCTCCGACGCCCCGGTGATCACCATCACGGGCGCGGCCACGGCTATCGCCCGACCCTGAGCGTGTAGGGACTGCGCCCCGAGGTCGCCCGCACCGACACGTACCAGCGACCCGTGCGCGTGGCCACGTAGCCCAGCTTGGGAGAGCCGCTCGCTCCGCGATTCGCCGCCGCGGGGCTGCCGGAGCTGATGGTGCGCGTGCCGGGCGGCCAGAGGGCCAGCTTCAGCCGCGCGCGGGTGGCCCCGGCCGACAGCCGCACCGTCTGGCCCTTGCGCAGGGACACCGGGTAGACGTCGACGGTGTCATTCCAGCCGTCGGCGAAGCCGCGGGTGGTCGCGACCGGGGAGAGCGCCTTCGCGCGACGCACCTCGGGGATGTCGCTGTTGGGCTCGTAGGGGTCGTCGGGGGGCAGGGGCAGCGTGATGGCCGCGCGCGGGTTGATGAGCCCGGACCCCGTGCCCGTGTCGCGGCCGCGCGGCCCCATGTCGGTGGCCGTGTTGATGAGCTGCATCAGCACCTGGTACGCAGATGCGCCGGGGTTGACCGCGAACACCTCGGCGGCCACGCCGACCACGAAGGGAGTGGCCATGGAGGTGCCCTCCTTGATCGCGTACCCGGGCGACACCTCACCCTGCTTCACGCGCGGCGGCACCGACGAGATGATGTCCACCCCCGGGGCCACCAGGTCGACCGAGCGGTTGCGGGTGCTGAAGGTGGCGAGCCCATACGGCGTGGGGCAGTCGGCGTTCACCACGCCCGAGCACTGGGCCGCCACGCCGAGCACGTTCCAGTACCCGGCCGGGTAGTTGACCGCGCTGTACTCCTGGCCGTCGTTGCCCACCGAGGCAACCACCAGGGCATCGCGCGCGAAGGCCCAGTCGATGACGCGCTGGAAGGCCGGGGAGTCGCCCACCCCTCCCGCCGAGATGTTGATCACCTTCGCGCCGTTCTGCACCGACCAGCGAATGCCCTTGATCATCGTCTCGTCGGTGGAGTAGCCATCCCGATCGGATATCTGCACGGGGATCACCTCGGCGGTGCCGCGCGCCCCGGGCGCCACGCCCACCACGCCCAGGCCGTTGATCGGCGCCGCCGCGCTGCCGGCCACGTGCGTGCCGTGGCCCGTCTTGCCCCAGTCCTCGGCGGACTGCCGCCCTGTCTGCGCGCTGTAGGGGCGCACGAGGGGCGAGTTCGGCCCCGACCACTCGGGGTGCGTGGAGTCGACACCGCTGTCGAGGATCGCGATGCGCGGTCGTGGCGGGGTGCCCGTGAGGTCGATGCCCCACGTGGTGGCCGGCGTGGTGAGCGCCCACTGGCGACCGTTCGCGAAGTACTCGTCGGTGGGCGCCGAGGGCACCGGCGTGAGGGGCGACGGGGCGGGAGCCGGCACCTGGTCGGACGCCCTGCGCTCATCGCTGCGGCGCGCCAGCGACCACGCGGCCGACTCCACGCCGGGTCGGCGCAGGGCGCGCTCGCGCAGCGCCGGGTCGGCCGGAGCACGCACGGCCCAGATGCCG
>SXZC01000195.1 GCA_005788075.1 Actinomycetota bacterium | reverse complement strand
GCTTGCTCGACTTCTTGTCGCCCGACTGCGTGCCCCCGCCACCGCCGCCGCTGCCCTGGCCCTGCCTGCGGCCCGGACCCGACAGCATGCGGATGATCTCGTTACGGATCTTCTCGGAGTCGGCGTCGAAGTCGGCGAGGATCCGCGCCGCCACGCCCTCGGTCTCGCGCACGTGGCCGAGGAGGATGTGCTCGGTGCCGAGGTAGTTGTGGCCGAGCGACAGCGCCTCGCGCAGCGCCAGCTCGAGCACCTTCGTGGCGCGCGGGGTGAACGGGATCTGGCCCGAGGTGACCTCCTCGCCGGAACCGACGATGCGGATCACCTGTGCGCGCACCTCCTCCACCGTGATCTCGAGGCCCTCCAGCACGCGCGCGGCGAGGCCCTCCTCCTCACGCAGCAGGCCGAGCAGGATGTGCTCGGTGCCGATGTAATTGTGCTTGAGGGTCCGCGCCTCCTCCTGGGCCAGGACGACCACCTGACGGGCGCGCTCGGTGAAGCGTTCGAACATCGTGCCTCAATCCTCCAGGGGCCCCATCAGGGGCCGTAAACGGCTGATGCAGTGGGTGACGACGGTAGCACCGGTCAGGGCGTGCCGAGCCCTGTTCGGTCGGGTGCAGGCGCCGGATTCGCGCACTGCTGCGGAGCGCCTTCGCAACACGTTTCCACCTTGCGGTGGCAGCGGTCGCACCAGAGGCCGTTCTGCCGCCAGACGAGGGCTGCATCACAGGCCGGACAAGCACCCATTTCCATGTCAGGATGATGACAGCGGGCCCCGACGCGCGGGTGCCGAGCGGGCGCCTCGAAGGCACCCTTTGTCCGTCCCTTGTCCCAGCGCGGGCACGGCGCCCGCGGGGAGGCTAGGCCTCGGCGTCCTCGGGCTCGCCTGCACCCACGGCAACCGGCTCCTCGACGTCCTCGATCACCTCGATGACCTCGGCATCCACCATCTCGGTGCCATCGCCATCGACCTCGATGATCTCCTCGACGATCACCTCATCGGTGACGCCCTCGGTCGCCTCGGCGCCCTCGGGCACGCCGGCCGAGATGCCGCTCGCGGCGCGATGCGCCTTGACCGAGCGGTCCTGGTCGGGGTACGGGAGAAGGCCCATGATGCGCGCGCGCTTCACGGCCTGCGCCAGCTGCGTCTGCTGTCGACGCGAGAGGCCCGTGATGCGGCGGGAGCGGAGCTTGCCCCGCTCGGACAGGAACCGACGCAGCGAGGAGACGTTCTTCCAGTCGAGCTCCTCGGCGGACAGAAGCGGGCGACGCTTGCGCGGCGCAGGCGCCCCACCCTTCTTCTTCTTTATACGTCCGCGTCCGCGCGGCTTCGCCATGTGACCTTCCAGTTAGGACCTGCACTTCGAAACGGCGCGGGACGCTATCACCTCAGCGCCCGTCCGCAACCTACGTGCGCATCGCCGGGAACAGGATGACCTCTCGGATGGAGTGCCGGTCGGTGAGCAGCATCACGAGGCGATCGAGCCCGAGCCCGAGCCCGCCGGTGGGCGGCATCCCGTGCTCGAGGGCCGTGAGGAAGTCCTCGTCCGACGGCTGCGCCTCGTCATCGCCGGCCTCGCGGTCGGCCTGCAGCATGGCGAATCGCTCGCGCTGGTCGTCCGGGTCGTTGAGCTCCGAGAAGGCATTTGCGATCTCCATCCCGCCGCAGAAGGCCTCGAATCGCTCCACCAGGCGCGGGTCGTCCTCGCGTCGCTTGGCGAACGGCGAGAGCTCGAGCGGGTAGTCGAGCAGGATCGTGGGCTGCACCAGCTGGGGCTCGAGCGCCTGCGACAGGATTCCGTCCACCAGCTTCCCCCAGGGCGCGGTATCGGGGGCATCGAGGCCCGCGGCGCGCATGCGGGCACGCAGGTCGGCGGCTTCGGGGTGGGCGAGCACGTCGATTCCGCTGGCCTCCTCGAGCGCGTCCGTGAGCCGCACGCGCCGCCACGGCGGCGTGAGGTCGATCTCGCCGCCCTTCCAGGGGATCACCGTGCCCCCGGTGGCCTGCACCGCGGCGGCGGCCACCATCTCCTCGAGCATCGCCGCGACGTCCTCGTAGTCGGCGTAGGCCTCGTAGGTCTCGAGCATCGTGAACTCGGGGTTGTGCTTGAACGACACGCCCTCGTTGCGGAAGTCCTTGCCGATCTCGTAGACCTTCTCGAGCCCGCCCACCAGGCAGCGCTTGAGGTAGAGCTCGGTGGCGATGCGCAGGTAGAGGTCACGATCCAGCTCGTTGTGGTGGGTCACGAACGGGCGGGCGGCAGCGCCGCCGTAGATGGGCTGCAGCACGGGGGTCTCCACCTCGATGAAGCCCCGGTCGTCGAGGAACCGGCGCACCCCGGCGATGGCGCGGGCGCGGATCACGAACTGCGCGCGCACCTCGTCGGAAGCCATGAGGTCGAGGTATCGCTGGCGGTAGCGGGTCTCGGGATCCTTCAGGCCGGCGTGGCGATCGGGCGGTGGGCGGAGCGACTTGGCGAGCATCTCCACGGCGTCGGCGGCAACAGATACCTCGCCGCGACGGGTACGCACCACGGTGCCCCTTACGCCGATGATGTCGCCCACGTGGGCGTCGGCCAGCACGCCGAGCCCCTGCTCGCCCAGGCGGTCGAGGGTGGCCCAGGCCTGGATCGTCCCCGAGCGGTCCTCGATGTCGGCGAATACCGTCTTGCCCTGGCCGCGGCGCGCCACCAGCCGGCCGGCCACGGCCACCTGCCCCTCGGCCTCGTCACCGGCCTCGAGCGGCTCGCCGATGTCCCGTGCCTCGGCCACGGGGATGCGCCCCGTGAAGCGCGCCGGATACGGGTTGACGCCCGCAGCGCGAAGCTCCGCCGCCTTCTGGCGGCGGTCGGCGATCAGGCGATCGATTCCGCCGTCGGCCTCATCGGCCGCGACGTCATCGGGGGTGCTCAGTCGCCGGCCTCGATCTTCACGACCTGGTACTCCGCCTGGCCGCGCGGGGTCGTGACCGTCACCTTGTCGCCCTTCTTGCACCCGATGAGCGCCTTGCCCAGCGGGCTCTCGTTCGAGAGGCGGTCCTGGAGGGGATCGGCCTCGGCCGAGCCCACGAGCGAGAAGACCTTCGTCTTCTTGTCGGCCGTCGTGCGCACGGTCACCTTGGTGCCGATGGACACCACGCCGGTGTCCACGTCGTGGCTGTCCACGATGCGCGCGTTGCGCAGCTGGTGCTCGAGCTGGATGATGCGCGACTCCACGTGCGCCTGCTCGTTCTTGGCGTCGTCGTACTCGGAGTTCTCGGAGATGTCCCCGAACTCACGGGCGGTCTTGATGCGCTCCGCCACCTCCCGGCGCTTGTGCGTCGTGAGGTACTCGATCTCCTCCTGGAGCTTGTCGTAGCCCTCTTGGGTGAGGATGACCTCGCGCTCCACACTGACTCCCCTCGACGTTTCCGGCCCCCGATGCGGCCGCGCACGATAACCGAGCGCGTCCTCCGCACGCAACCGACATGTGACCCCGTTACCGCTCGCGCAGGCCCGAGAGCAGCGCCATGGCCTCCTCGTAGGTGGGCGCCTCGATGAGCGCCTGGACGTCCTCGTCCGGAATGCCCCTGCCCGCGAGGTACCACGAGTGGAACTTGCGCAGGTAGTGGCAGGCGCGATCGGGGCCGATGAGGTCGGCGATCCCCTGGCTGAAGCCCTCGAGCTCGTCGATCACCTGATCGAGCGTGGGGCGCGGGTCGGCCTCGCCGCGCGCGATGGCGCCGAGCACCCAGGGGTTCCCGAGGCCCGCGCGGCCGATCATCACGCCCGCTGCGCCGGTCATCTCGAGCGCGTCACGGGCCTCCGCCGCGCTCGCGATGTCGCCGCTGATCACCACCGGGATGTCCACGGCTCGCACCACCTCGGCGCTGATGCGGTGGTCGGCCGTGCCCGAGTACTCCTCCACCGCGGCGCGCGGATGGATGGTGATGAGCGCCGCGCCGGCGGCCTCGAACCTGCGCGCCACCTCGCCGGGATCGATGTCGCCGGGCTTCACCCCGCGGCGCATCTTGACGGTCACGGGAATGCGCACGGCGTCGGCCATGGCGCGCACCACGGCCTCACCCTTCGCCGGGTCGTCGAGCAGCGCGGCGCCGGCGCCGGTCTTCATGATCTTCGGCACCGGGCAGCCCATGTTGATGTCCACCATGTCGGCGCCGGACTCCTCCACCGCGCGCGCGGCGTCGGCCATCACCCCGGGATCGCCCCCGAACACCTGGATCGCCACGGGGCTCTCCCCCTGCCCCAGCTCGAGCATCGACTGCGTGCGGCGGTTGCCGTGGCGGATGCCGTGCGCGGCGACCATCTCCGACACCACCAGGCCCGCGCCGTGCCGGCGCGACTGCTCCCGGAACACCCGGTTGCCGATGCCGGCGAGGGGCGCCTGCACCACGCGGTTCGGCAGCTCCACCTCGCCCACGCGGAAGGGCTCGGCCAGCGGCCACGGGCCCGCGGCCGAGGGCGGGGCGACCGGCTCGCGCGAGCGCGCCGCCACGAGGGCGCGCATGCGCTTCTTCACCGGCGGCGGCTCCGCGACGGGGCGCCCATCGTGCGCTCGTGGACCCGGCGCAGGCCCTCGAGCGTGAGCATGGGCTCGTGCTCCTCGATGCTGATCGACTGCGGGATGATCAGCGGCGCGAGCCCGCCCGTGGCGATCACGATCGGCTGCGCCCCGAGCTCACCGGCCAGGCGGGCCACCATGCCGTCCACCATGGCGGCGGCACCCAGCACCAGGCCCGACTGCATGCTCTCCACGGTGTTGCGCCCGATCGCCGCGGGCGGCGTGGCGAGCTCCACGCGCATCAGGCGCGCGGCGCGCTGCGAGAGGGCATCGAGCGCCGTCGCGATGCCCGGTGCGATGACCCCGCCGAGGAACTCCCCCTCGGCGGAGACCACGTCGAGCGTCGTGGCCGTGCCGAAGTCCACCACCACGCACGGCCCGCCGTAGATATCGAAGGCGGCCACCGCGTTGGCGAGGCGGTCGGCGCCGACCTCTTGCGGGTTGTCCACGAGAAGCGGCATGCCGGTGCGAACGCCCGGGCCCACGATGACCGCCGGACGATCGAGGTAGCGGTCGGCCAGGGCCTGGTAGGCCACGGTGAGCTCGGGCACCACGGACGCCACCACCACGTTCTCCACCTCGGTGAGGCTGCCGCCGCGAAGTTGCAGGATCTTGTCGTGGCTCGCGGCGAGCTCATCCACCGTGGTGCGCCGGATGGTGGAGATGCGCCAGTCGTGCAGCAGCTCCTCGCCCGTGAACAGGCCGGCGACGGTCTGGGAGTTGCCGACGTCGACGACGAGCAGCACGGCGTCAGTCCCCGGCCGGCAGCTCGAGCTCGCCGTCGAAGGGGCTCACGCCCTCGTCGGCGCGCAGCACCTCGACCGTGATGTCCTGGGTGGTGTGGATCTCCACGCGCGGGATGATGCGCGTGGGGCGGTTCTTGTCCCACACCCAGACGTCCTCCATCACCACGTGGAAGAACGGGTACGCGGCCTGCGGCTCGTACTGGCGCTCGAGCTTGTTGCAGAGGTACGTGGCCTCCTGCGTGAGCACGCAGTAGCGGAAGAGCGGGAACACGTCGGCGTATTCCCGCTTCAGGCGGAGCTCGAGCTCCGCGTCGTATTCGTCGAGTTCGTCGATCTGCGACATGAGAGGGGGAACTCTAGACGCGTAGGGGCGGCATCAAGGTGTTGCGGCGATCGCAGCCGGGGATGATGCATTTGCGGCCCCCGCAAATGCCGATCCTGCTTCGGCGAGTGGCCGCAACGCCTTGATGCCGCCCCTACGCGTCTCCGAGGCGGGATACGGGCTGGTCGCCAGGCGGGATCGCGGCGAGGAGATCCGCGATGCGCTCGCCGGATGGCAGCGCGAGGTCGGGGTCGACCTCCACCAGAGGCTGAAGGGCGAAGCGGCGCTCATGCAGGCGCGGGTGCGGGATGACGAGGTCGGGCTCGTCCCACGTGCCGCCGTCCCAGGCGAGGATGTCGATGTCGAGCGGGCGCGGGCCCCAGCGCGGGCCGTCGACCCGGCCGGCCTCTGCCTCGAGCTCCTTCGCGAGCGCGAGCACGGAGGGCGGGTCGAGGTCGGTGCGCACCCGGCAGGCGGCGTTGGTGAACTCGGGCTGGTCCTCCACGCCCTGGGGCGCGCTGGAATACAGGCCGCTCACGGCCTCCACCACCACGCCCTCGTCCCCGAGGCGGCGGATGGCCCAGCGCAGCGCCTCCGCGGGCTCGCCCAGGTTGGCGCCCAGGCCGAGCCACATCACGCTCACGACTCCTCGCGCTCCACGTGCAGGGTCACCGAGACGTCGTCGAGCACGTGGCGGATCGCCACCTGCGGCTTGGCGACGGTGACCGTCACCGCGCTCACCACCGGCTCGGCGAGCACGCGGTCGGCGATCATGCGGCACAGGCGCTCGAGCAGCGCCACGGGCTCGCCGGCGATGATCTCCGCCACGTCGTCGGCGATCGTGGCGTAGTCGACCGTCTCGGCCAGGTCGTCGCTCATGGTCGACCGGTCGTGGGCCAGCACCATGTCGATATCGGCAACGAAGCGCTGGCCCAGCACGCGCTCGGCCTCGTGCACGCCGTGGCGCCCGGCCACCTCGAGCCCCCGGATCCTCACCACGACGTCGCTCATGCACGGCCTCCACGCATCTCGGTGAACACCCTGAGGGCATCCACGGTCTCGGGCACATCATGCACCCTCAGCACCGCAGCGCCCGCCTCCACCGCTGCCAGGGCCGCCCCCAGCGACCCCGCGAGGCGGTCGCCCACCTCGCGGCCCGTGAGCTCGCCGATGACCCCCTTGCGCGAGATGCCCACCAGCACCGGGCGACCCAACGCCACGATGGTGCCGAGCCCGCGCATCAGCGCGAGGTTGTGCTCGGCGGTCTTGCCGAACCCAATGCCGGGATCGAGGATGATGGCGTCCTCAGCCACGCCGGCATCCACCGCGGCCCGCATGCGGCCCTCGACGAACCCCGCCACCTCGGAGACCACGTCGCCATAGCGCGGGTCGTCCTGCATGGTGGCGGGCTCCCCCTGCATGTGCATCAGGCAGATGCCCGCGCCCCGGTCGGCCACCAGCGGGAACATGTCCGGATCCGCGCCGGCCGAGACGTCGTTCACCAGCACCGCGCCGGCGTCGAGGGCTGCCTCGGCGACTGATGCCCGCCGCGTGTCGATGGACAGGACGACCTCGGGGAGCGCGGCTCCCGAGGGCTGGTCGGCGCCAAGCGCGCGAAGCACGGGCGCCACACGGGCGAGTTCCTCGGCCTCGTCCACCACCGACGCACCGGGGCGGGTGCTCTCGCCGCCCACGTCGACGATCGCCGCGCCCTGTGCGGCCATGGCGCGCGCGGCCGCCACGGCCCGCGCGGGATCCACGTGCTCGCCCCCGTCGCTGAAGGCGTCGGGCGTCACGTTGAGGATGCCCATCACGCACGGACGGGTGAGCCAGTCAAGAGCTGCGGCCACGCCCGCAGGCTACCCGCGAGCGCGCCCACCGAGGGCGGCGGCCGCGACCCCCGCACAACGGGGTCGCGGCGATCGCAGCCGGGGATCATGCATGTGCGGCCCCCGCAAATGCCGATCCCGATTCGGCGAGTGGCCGCGACCCCGGTGTCCGGGGGCCGCCGCCGGGGTACCGCGCCTACGGGCGGCTAGACGCCTGCGGTGCCGGGCTCGGTGCCCGGCGCGGGCGGCGGAAGCGGCTGGCGGCGCTTCTCGGCCTCGGCCTCGTCGGCGGCCCGCTCGGCCTCGGCGGCCTTCTGGCGGGCGCGCTCGTCCTTCACGCGGAAGACGTCGGCCTCCGCCTCGCCCTCGAGCAGGCGCAGGAACTCATCGCGCTCGATGGTCTCGCGACGCAGCAGGACCTGCGTGATGTTCTCGAGGTCGTGGCGGTGCTCGGAGAGGATGTCCTTCGCCCGCTGGTAGGCGTCCTCGATGATGCGGCGGATCTCGGTGTCGATCTGGCGGGCGATGTCGTCCGAGTAGTCCGGCTCGGAGTGCATGTCGCGGCCGAGGAACGGCGCGCCGTGGTTGTGGCCCAGCACGCGCGGGCCGAGCTTCTCGCTCATGCCGAAGCGCATGGTCATCTGCTTGGCCGTGGCCGTGACCTTCTCGAGGTCGTTGGCGGCGCCGGTGGTGATCTCGGCGAACACGATCTCCTCGGCGGCGCGGCCGCCCAAGGTCATCGCCATGGTGTCCTCGAGCTGCGCGCGCGTGGTGAGGAACTTGTCCTCGGCGGGCATGGAGATGGTGTAGCCCAGCGCCTGGCCGCGGCTGACGATCGAGATCTTGTGCACCGGGTCGGCATTCGGGAGGAAGTGGCCCACGATGGCGTGGCCCATCTCGTGGTAGGCCGTGACCACGCGCTCCTTGTCGGAGAGCAGGCGGGTCTTCTTCTCGGGGCCGGCGATCACGCGCAGGATGCCCTCCTCGAGCTCCTGGGCGTCGATGACCTTCTTGCCCTTGCGGGCGGCGAGCAGGGCCGACTCGTTCACGAGGTTCGCGAGGTCGGCGCCGGTGAAGCCCGGGGTCTGGCCCGCGAGGGT
>SXZC01000194.1 GCA_005788075.1 Actinomycetota bacterium | reverse complement strand
GAACGCCTCACCCTGGTACGAGCCGTGGAAGTGGAGCTGGGGCAGCTGGCGCACGTGGGGCATCAACGTGGGCGGCAGCGTGCAGATCTCGCCCTTCCAGATGTGCGTGGACGTCGAGGGCGCCAACCTCTGCGTGTAGCCCCGGTCGGGCGCGGAATGGCCCCGCCCTCGCCGGTCAGGCGGCCGGCAGCCTCACCACGGCCCTGAGGCCGCGGCCCCCGGGGGAATCCTCCAGGCGCACGGTGCCGCCGGCGCCCTCCACCAGGCGGCGCACGATGGGCAGGCCGAGGCCCGACCCCGCTCCGGCCTCGGACGTCGGGGCCCTCCAGAACCGGTCGAAGGCCTGGTGCTTCGCGGCGTCGTCGAGGCCCGGCCCGGTGTCGGTGACCGAGATCTCGACGACGCGGTCCGCCTCGGCCACCCCGACGGTGACCGTCCCATCGGCGTCGGTGCCACCACCACCGGGGGACATCGCCACCGCGGCCACGGCGTTGTCGATGAGGTTGTCCACCACCTGCTCGATCACGCCATCCGGCACGCGCGCGTGAAGCCCCGGGGCCACGCGGGCCACCACCCGCACGCCCGACTCGGCGGCGAGGTCGGTCCAGGCGTCGGCCCGATCGGCCACCAGCGCCGACACGTCCACGCGCACGGCGGGCGCCTCGCCGCGCTCGGCGCGCGCCAGCGCCAGCAGGCTGTCCACCATCTGCGAGAGGCGGTCGACCTCGGCGATGGCCGCCCGGGCGTCGGCGTCGCCGGCGGGGCCGGCCGCCGCGCCGAGGTTCTCGATGCGAAGCCGCATGGCGGTGAGGGGCGTGCGCAGTTGGTGCGAGGCGTCGGCCACGAAGGCCTCCTGCGCTCCCACGAGGGCGTCCACCTGCGCCACCATGGCGTTGAAGCGATGCGCCAGCGCGCGCACCTCGGGTGGCCCCTGGTCCTCGGGCGCACGGGCCGAGAGGTCGCCGGCCCCCACGTCCTCCGCCGTCTGCTCCAGCCGCCCGAGGGGGCGCGCCACCCACCGCGCGATGAGCCACCCCACCAGCGCCACGGCGAGCAGGGTGATCACCCCGACCGCGGCCAGCAGCAGCCAGTACTTCAGGGCGCCCTCGCTCACCTCGGACGCCGGGTAGGTGATGCGCACCGCGCCGTACACCGACCCGCCCGCCGCCACGGGCACCGCCACGTAGAGCAGCTGCATGCCGAGCGTGTCGGAGTAGCGGCTGCCGGTGGCCACCGACCCGCCGAGCGCCGTGCGCACCTCGGGCCGGGTGCGCAGGGTGCGGTCGCCGGGCGCAGGGGGGTCGGTGTCGGCGATCACCGATCCCGCCGAGTCGGTCACGGCCACGCGCGCGCCGGTCTCAGCCGAGTAGCCCTCCGCCACCCTCGCCACCTGCGCCTGGCCCGCCGGGGTCGGCTGGCGCACGTCGTCCTGCACCAGCGACGCCACCACCTCGGCGTCGCGCTCCATGCGCAGCAGCAGGTCCTGCTCGAGACCGCGCTCGTTCGTGATGCCCAGGGGCACCATGAGCACCACCAGCACGACGATCGTGAGGATGATGTAGCCGGCGACGATGCGCCGCGTCACGCGCCCGGCACCCCGAGGCGGAACCCCACGCCGCGCACCGTCTGCACCCACGAGGGGTCGCCGAGCTTGCGCCGCAGAGACGACACGTGCACGTCGATGGCCTTGGTCTGCACGGCCCATGTGGTGCCCCACAGGCGGCGCAGCAGGTCGTCGCGGCTCACCACTGCGCCGGGGTCGTGCATGAGCATGGCCAGGATGTCGAACTCGCGCGGGGTGAGGTGCAGCTCGTCGTCACCCATGGTCACGCGCCGCGTGCGCAGGCTCACCACCAGCGGGCCCGCCGCGAGCTCGTCCGGCTCGTCGGCCGCCGGTCCGCCGTCGGCCACCCGGCGCATCACGGCGTTGAGGCGCGCGATCAGCTCGCGCAACCCGAAGGGCTTCACCACGGAGTCGTCGGCGCCGATCTCGAGGCCCACCACGCGATCGACCTCCTCCCCCCGGGCCGTGACCATGATGATCGGCACCCGGCTGCGCGCGCGGATCTGCCGCGCCACCTCGTAGCCGTCCATGTCGGGAAGGCGAAGATCGAGCAGCACCAGATCGGGCTCGGGCGCGGCCAGGGCATCGGCGCCGTTGGCCACGCGCTCCACGTCGAATCCCTCGCGGCGCAGGCCATCGGCCAGCGGCACCGCGATGGAGTCCTCGTCCTCGACCACCAGGAGCCTCATGCGCGCAGTATCGCCGCGCACGGCCCCGGCCGGCCCCCGCCCGGTGCGCGCCGCCGGCGTCCTTGACATTTCCTTACCAAAGGCTGGACGCGCCCCCGCCACGGCCTCACGGGTCGCCACACATGCCCCTCTTATGGTGGCCGCATGAACAAGCGCGGAATCATCATCCTCAGCACGCTCTTCGGACTCTTCGCCCTGTCGTTCGGGGTGCTCGGAGTGCGTGCGCTCACGCTGGGTCCCGACCCGGCACAACCCACCGAGAGCCAGCTGGTGGCCCGCACCATGGCCGCCAACCAGCTGGAGCAGCAGATCAACGCCGCCAAGGCGGACGTGCCGCCGGCCCTGCCGCCGATGCCCGAGCGCACGGCGCGAGCATCCGGCGCAGGCGCCATGGCCGCCACGCCGGCGCCGCAGGCGCAGGCCCCGCAGTACTACGACGAGGAATACGAGGAGTACGAGGAGGACGACGGCGAGGAGCACGAGGAGGAGTACGAGCACGAAGGGGAGGGCGACCACGATGACGACTGATCGCAGCAGGCGCAGGGTGCGCTGGACGGCCATCGGCGGCACCGCCCTGCTGGGCGTGGGCGCGGCCGTGGCGATCGGCGCCAACCCCTACCCGCAGAGCGAACGCCCCGAGGATCCCCAGGTGGCGGCGCTCGAGCAGCGCGAGAGGGCCCTGGCCTCCGAGGCCAGGCGGGTGAACGCCGCCAACGCCGAGCGCTGGGCCACCTACCGGGTGCAACTGGCCGAGCGCAACAGGGAGATCGCGGCGGTGAACGCCGCCAACGCGGCCACCCCGTCATCCGGGGGCTCCTGCTCCGCGGCGCCGGCGGCCACCTACGTGCCGTCCGCGCCCGTCGCGAGCTCGAGCTCGTCATGACCGCCATCACCGACACCCCGGCGCTGGCGCGCGACGGCTTTCGCGCCATGGGCACCGACGTGCTGCTGATGCTCGACGCCACCGGCACGGGCGGCGCACCCGACGCCCCGTCGGCGCGGGCGGCGTTCGACGCCGCCCGGGCCGAGGTGCATCGCATCGAGCGCATGGCCAGCCGGTTCGATCCGCACTCGGAGCTCTCACAGCTGAACGCCACCGGTGAGGCCGAGGTGTCCACCGACCTCCTGCGGCTCATCACCCTGGCGCTGGCCATGCGCGGGGCCACGGGCGGGCGGTTCGACCCCACGGTGCACGAGGCCGTGGTGGCCGCGGGCTACGACCGCCCGCTCGACCAGCTGCCCGCCGACGGCGGGGCGGCCGGGGCGCCCATGCCTGCCGGCGGCCGCGTGGACATCGACCCGCGCACCGGCCGCGTGGTGCTGGGCACCGGAACCTGCCTCGACCTCGGCGGCATCGCCAAGGGCTGGGCCGCCGATCGGGTGGCCGACGAGCTGGGCGTGCACGGACCCTGCCTGGTGAGCATGGGCGGTGACATCGCCGTGCGCGGGGCGCTGGACGGCGGCCCCTGGCCGGTGGAGGTGATGCATGGCGACCGGCCGCGGGTGATCGGCCTGCGGCGCGGCGGCATGGCGACCTCGGGCACCGATCGCCGGCGCTGGATGCGCGCGGGGGTGCCCATGCACCACGTGGTCGACCCCTCCACGGGCCGCCCCAGCACCACCGACCTCACGCGCGTCACCACCATCGCCGACGACGCCGCCACGGCCGAGGCCTGGTCCACCGCGCTGCTGCTGGCCGGGCGCGACGCTGCCCTGCGCGAGGCCCGGGCGCGCGACATCACCGCCGTGCTGGTGGACTCCCGCGGGGACGTCGCCACCACGGGAACCCTCGCGGTGCCGGGCATCGCCGCGGTCGAGACGGAGGACCAACCGTGAGCGCGCTCACCGCCATCGCCGACGTGCCCTTCTGGTGGCTGATGGCCCGGGTGTCGGGCATCGTGGGCTACCTGCTCATCGTCGGCAGCATGATCTCGGGCGTGGTGCTGCGCACGCGCCTGGTGCAGAAGCTGGCCTCACCCGTGGCCCGCATGGAGTGGCACAAGGTGCTGGCCCTCGCCGGCCTGGCGATGGTTGCCTTTCACGGCCTGGCGCTGGTGATGGACAGCTACGTCACCATCACCTGGGCCGACCTGGTGGTGCCGGGCGGCACCGAGTATCGCCCCCTGTGGGTGTCGGTGGGCGTGCTCGCGATGTGGCTGATGGTGATCGTGTCGCTCACGGCCATGTGGCGAAAGCACCTGGGCGCGAAGGCCTGGAAGGCCATCCACCTGGCGAGCTATGGGGTGTTCGCGGCCGCTACCGTGCACGGCGTGATGGCCGGAACCGACAGCAGCCAGCCCTGGATGCTGGGTATCTACGTGGTGTCCGTGGCGCTGGTGGCGGGCGTGGCCGCGCGCCGCATGATCGCCGGGCCCAACGCGCCCCTCAAGCGCACGCGACCGGGCAGCGCGCAGGCGTCCACGCCCATCGCCGCCGAGGTGGCCGAGTGAGGGTTCCCGCGTGGGCACGGTGGGCGCTCGCGGCGGTGCTGGTGCTGGGCATCGCCACAGCGGGCGTGGCGGCCAACCTCGCCGTGCTGGGCTCATCCGAGGACGACACCCGCCTGGGCACTCTCAGCGCGGGGTCGCTGGCGCCCCCGCCGCAGCCCGGCACGGCGGCTCCGCAGCCGGCTGTGCCCGTGCCGGTGCCGGGCGCCGCGGACGACATCGACCGGCCGGACGACTCCGCGGGGCGCGATGACGCCCGCGAGGGTGACGACGAGGGCCGCGACGAGCGCCCGGATGAGGGCGAGCGGGACGACGACGACTGACGCGGGCGGCTAGGCCGCGCGCAGGGGCGCCGGCCGATGCGGAGTGCGCGGGCAGCCATCGGGGGCCTCTGCCCGCACCGCCTGCGGGGGGAGGCCCAG
>SXZC01000193.1 GCA_005788075.1 Actinomycetota bacterium | reverse complement strand
TTCTTCATCATCTCGAGCCGCATCGGCGAGCGCGCGTTCCTCACGGCGCAGCAGATCCGCCGGCTGAGCGCCGCCGGCATGGACATCGGCTCGCACACGGTCGACCACCTCGAGTTGCCGTCGCTCAGCGAGTCATCCCGTGCGCAGCAGCTCACGCAATCGCGCAAGGAGCTCGAGAAGGTGCTGGGCCACCCGGTGAGGTGGTTCTGCTACCCGGCCGGCCGAAACGACGCGGCATCGGCCGCGTCCGTGGAGAAGGCCGGCTACCTGCTGGGCTACACCACCGAGGGCGGGTCCGTGCTGCGGGCCGACTCCCTCTCGCAGCTGCCGCGCGTGCGGGTGAGCGGCGGCGGGTCGCTGCAGCAGTTCGCCGCGTCGGTGAAGGCCGCGACAGCGGCCAGCTGACCTCGCGTTCGCGTCGCTAGCGCACGCGCACGGCGTCGCGCAGGCCCGACTGGCCATAGGGCCCGGTGGCGAGCACGGTTACCGTGTACCTACCCGCCGGGGCGAGCTTCTTGCCGATCATGCCGTTCCACGTAACCGTGCGCCGGCCCTTCGCCATGCGCTTGCCGTTGGCGAGGGTGGCCACCACGCGTCCGGTAGATGACGTGACCCGTGCGGTCACGCGCGCGCCGCGCGACAGGGTGAACGACGCCGTGACCTTGCGCTTCTTCTTGGCGCCCGTGCTGCTCACGCGCAGCGAACCGAGAGTGCCATCCACCACGAGGATGCGCTTCTGGCTTGTGGGGGCCGAGCCATCGGCGGGCGTGAGGTTGGCCGTCACGGTGTACGGACCCTCCTTCATGCCGAGGGCCTTGGGGTCGATGGTGACCGGTGTGTAGGCGGGGTCGCCGGTGCGATTGATGATGGTGGAGCTGTAGCCGCCCCCGCGGCGCGCGATCGTGACGGAGGTCGTGCCGGCCACGGGCGACTGCGCGCCGAGCGTGATGGAGTCAGCGATGCCATCGCCGTTGGGCGTCACGCGGTTGTCGGCGGGAATCGACAGCTGCGCGCCCATGTAATAGGCCACGAGCATGTCGGCGATGGCGCGCTCGCTGCTCCAGGGGATGAGCTGGTTCGCGCCCACGGCCATGAGCGACGAGCCGCCGGAGTCGAAGCCGATGGCCTCGACCGCCCCGAGGGAGGCCATCATCTGGCCCTGCTCCGCCGCGGTATAGCCGCGCACGCCCTGCTGCGGGCCCTCCGACACCACCATGAGCACGGCGCCATCGGCGGTCTGGCCCACGGCGGTGCGGGTGGTGCGGCCCCCCAGCTGGGTCGACGTGAAGCCCTCGCCGGCGTCCGGCACGGCCACGCCGCCCTGCACGATCATCGGGCCACCGCCCACCGCGCCCCAGGCGTCGGCGCCGATGCCCGGGATCGCCGCCTCGATCTCCACGCGCGCGCCGTTGGGCAGCTCGTTCTGGATCGACGTGCCCGAGCCGGCCTTGCCCGAGAGCACCACCTGGCCATCGGCGATCGTGGCGCCGCCCCCGGGGACCTGGGCGATCACCGTGCCGCTCACGCGGCCATTCACGGCGATGCCGCCGCCGCCATCGAGTGCGATCACAACTTCGTAGACCGATCCGGTGGGCGTGGGCGCCCCGCGCTCGGGCGTGTACACCACCACGCCGGTGCTCGACGTGGATGGCAGCGGGCGGTTCACCGCGCGGAAGGTGCGGATGGGGAAGGGCGTGGTGGCCGTCTCGTCGAGGCGCTGGTACCGGCCGGCAAGAGCGAGGCGCCCCACCGACAGCACGCCCCCGCCGCCGATGGTGAGCGCGGAGCGCGCCGGCTCGGGGCTGGCGAGAAGTCGCGTGCCCACCGAGAGGATGCCGCTCGGCGTTCCGGTGGACAGGTCGAAGTAGTCGGCGTTGATGCCCGCCGTGGCGCCCTGCGCCAGGCGCGACGCCATGCCGTCGCTCAGGGTCGCGCGCCGCGTGAGTGATCCCGACGCCTGGGCGGGGGCGAGGCGCGTGAGCGCGTTGGCGCGGAAGGTGACCACGTGCAGCACCTGCGGCCCCGAGCGCTTGATGACCTTGTACGAGATGCCCGGCACGATGGACGTCGGCTTGCCGGCGGCGGCGCCGCTGGTGGGCACGGGCGTCACGGCCGCGGTGGCGACGGCGGGGACGATGCAGGCGGCGGCGATGGCCGCCGGGATCAGGGCGCGTGAGAGAGGCACGTGGCCATTCAAGCCCGACCCGATGACGCCTCGGGGGGGATCGGGTCGCTCATGACATGGATCTTTCACATGGTGTTGAGCGCATGGGCCGTGGCCTCGATGGCATGGCGCACGTGCCCGGCCACCGCGGCGAGCTGGCTGCTCTGGTCGCGCTCCTCCGCCGTGGCGGGGTGCCCGGTGGCCTTCTCCAGGGCCACGATATGCCGTTGGTGCATCTGCAGGATCTGCGTGGCCAGATCGCGCTCGTGCTCCTTCGCCCACTGCAGCGCCTGCTCGGTGAGCCCGTCGTACTCGGGGCCGAGGCGCGACTCGAGGCAGCGGAGGAACAGGCGATTCCACGCCCCCAGTCGCACGCGGCGTTGCAGCGCCGCGTGGATGTCCGGCTCGGTCTCGCCGTCGGCGCCGTAGAGCAGGTGCTCCTCGAGCGCGATGGCGCCACGACCGAGCTCCACCTGCTGCTCGAACACCTCGGCGTCGCCCGCGAACCACTGATCCAGGTCGTCGCCCATGCCGTCCACGCGGCCCGCGAGCTCCGGGTCGATGCCCGCCATCAGGCCCTCCGCCGCGAAGCGCAGGTGGGCGCGCACGGCCGAATCGGCCGCGGGTGACTGCTCGGCGTCGTCCGGGTCTTCCTCGCGCAGCAACTCGCGCAGCCGCGCGGGGTTGGCCTGCATCCATATGAGAACTGCGCTGGCATCCATGCGAGTGGGGGACATGCGTGCAGGCTAGCCCCGGTGCCCCCGGGTGCGGCGCGCCTGCGGCCCCGGTGCGGCGCGCCTCATGCCCCGGCACCATGCCGGACCGGCTGCGACACTCCGGACGTGGACGCGCACCTCGATCTCGCGGACTTCCGGCGGCGGGTGGCCGCCAACTACGCGCGCACGCGCGACGGGGGGCCGGGTGCGGAATCGTGGATGGCCTGGCGCATCGCGCGCGATGCCCTCTTCGCCTCGCACCCCCCGAGCCCGGTGCCCGACGACCGCCGCGCGGGTTTCACGGGAATGCGGTTCTTCCCGCACGACCCGTCGTGGCGGCTCGCCGCCAGGGTGGAGACCGATGCCGCCGGATCGTCGATCTCGGGGCCGGACGGCGTGTTCACGACGATCGGCGTCGCCGTGGCCACGCGCGGCGACCACGAGATACGCCTGCCCCTGCTGTGGCTCGAGGCCTATGGGGGAGGGCTCTTCCTCCCCTTCCGCGATGCCACGAATGGCGATGACACCTACGGTGGCGGCCGCTACCTGCTCGACCAGGCGAAGGGCGCGGACCTCGGCACCGATGCCGAT
>SXZC01000018.1 GCA_005788075.1 Actinomycetota bacterium | reverse complement strand
CTCGGCCACGGCCTCGGCGAGGAGGGTCTTGCCGGTGCCGGGCTCGCCGCGCACCAGCAGGGGGCGCTCGAGGGATACGGCGACGCTCACCGCCGCCTGCAGGTCGGGGGATGCGATGTAGTCGGAGGTGCCGCGGAAGGCTGAGGTGCTCATGGCCGGGAGGGTAGTGGCCGCCCCGATGCTGCGGCATGGAGGTCAGTCCCACACGGCGAGGCGCTTCGCACGACGCGGCAGCGTGGCCTCGAAGGCGTGGATCTTCTGGTCACCCGTGATGAGGGGGAGGTCGAGCACTCGGGCCGTGGCATAGACCATGCGGTCGGCGGGGTCGCCGTGGAAGCCTTCGCGCCCGAGCTCGGCGGAGCATGCGGCGATGCGCGGCGTGAGGGGCGCGACCTCGCAGGGTGAGGCGAGCGCCGTGCGCAGCCATCGCTCGGCGGTCATGCGCGCGTCGTTGATCTGCACCCGACCACGCTCGATGAGCATCGCGACCTCCCACAGGCACATCGCCGGCACGTGCAGCGTGACGCCGCCGCCGATCAGCCGCTGCGCGGTGCGCGGGATTCGGCCGGTGTCCTCGATGAGGTGGAGCCAGGGGTAGGTGTCGAGCACGCACGCAGCGCTCATGCGAGATCGCTGCCCGCCCATTCCGCGGAGAGGTCGTACGCCGCGATGTCGTCGGGCAGCACGAGTGACCCCTTCAGCGGATGGGCGGACGCCGCAGGCACCAGGCGCGCGATAGGCCGTCCCCTGCGGGTGATCACGATCTCGTCCCCGGTCTCACCGATCTCGGTGACGAGCTTGAGCAGGTTGGCCTTCACCTCGGTGATGGCGATGGTGCGGGTGGCCACGGAGGCCTCCTTCAAATGACCATTGGCAATGGTCATTACGCTACCGCACCCGCACCTTGATGACGGGCGAGGTGCCGGGCTCGATCATCCACCCGCGCTCGCGGGGCACGCGCACCCGGAAGGGCACGGTGAGGCCGCTGGCCTGGAAGCGCCACGCGATGCGGAACGAGCCGTCGGCCGCCGCACGGGCGTTCACCACCGGGCGCCACGCCTTGCGGAACGGGTCGAGCCACTCGAGCACGATCGCCTTGCGGCCCCCCTCCGCGCCGGGCGCCGGCGACATCTTCCCCGTGAAGACCACCGGCGCCCCCTTGGCGCTGGCCTCGGTGCGCGAGGCGGTGAGGGTCACGCTTGCGCGCAGCCGCACGGCCACGCCCGGGCCGGTGGGCACGGGCACCACCTTCGAGCCGTCGGGCACGCCGACGTCGATGGGGCCCGTGCGGATGGGCACGGCGGTGATGACGAACGAGCCGTCGGGCCCGGTGATGCCGGCGCCGAGGTCGCGGCCGCCCTGCCGGGCCACCATCGCGAAGCCCGCGAGCGCCTGGCCCTGGCGGTTGAGCAGCCGACCGGTGATGGTGACGGGCCTGCCCGCCGCCATCTTCACCACCTTGTAGTCGCGGCCCTCCACGCGCTCGGGCACGCCATCGCGGATTCCCAGCGTGAGGATTCCCTCGCGGGCGGCGTCGGCCATCTGCTGGGCGGGCGTGGCGCCCGGGCGCGACGGGGCGTCGGGCGATGCCGGGGTGCCCGGCGCGGGCCGTCGCACGGGCGGCTCCACCTCAATGGCGCGCGCGTTGCCCGCGGCATCGGCCAGCTGCACCCGAAGGCGCGTGGCGCCGTCGGGCAGCAGGTCGGGGTCGATCGTGGCGATGCCGCTGCCGTCGGACGCCGGCAGCTGCGTGACCATCCGCCAGGTCCAGCCGTCGAGCCACTGCAGGCGCACGCGGTCAACTCCCGAGCGAGCGTCCTCGCCGGCCCAGGTCATCCTCACCCTGCCGTCGGGCTGCGTGGTGAGCGCCGCGCGCGCCACGTCTGGCGGCGTGAGGTCGGTGCGCACCAGCGCCATGCGGCTGGTCACGAGGGTCTGGGCGAAGGGGCCGCCGTTTCGCAGCCGCAGGCGCACCACGTGCACGCCGTCGGCCATGCCGGTGAGCGGCACCTGCATGTGCGTGTAGCCGGGGGCAAGGGCCTCCTGCGCGATGGGGATCCACTCGCCCCGCGTGCTGCCATCGCCCGCCGCGTTGATCTCGGCCTCGAAGTCGCCGAGGCCGATGAGCTGGTCGAGGTTGTCGCTGAGGGTCATCTGCAGCGGCAGCACGGACGTCCACTCCGGGGGGATGGGCTGCAGGTTGATGCGCGGCGGCTGGGTGTCCACCACGAGGTGGTCGGGGGCGAGCTGCTCGGTGGCGTTGCCCGCCTGATCGGTGGCCACCACGCGCCAGGCATGCAGGCCGTCGGCGAGTCCCGCGCCCACCGCCCGGGTGATGCGCTGTCCGGCCCCGGTGGCGCCCACGCTGGCCACCGGAAGCCAGGTGCCGGTGGCCGCGCCGGTCATCATGGTGTTCACCTCTGCCCGCGCCGACTGCAGGCCGCTGGTCGCATCGGTGGCCGAGAACGCCACCTGCCCGCGCGTGCTGCCGGGCGCGTAGGCCACCTCGGGCTCGCCCACATCGGGCGCGCTGCGATCGATGCGGATCGTGCTCTCCGACGCCGCTCCGCCCGTGCCGTCGCCATCCACCTCCACGCGCACGGCATGCGCGCCGTCGGGGAGGCCCGCCAGCGACACATCCGCCGCGTGCTGGCCCTGCCCCGGCGCGCCCGACCAGCGGGTCTCGCCGGCTACCTGCACGCGCTGGCCGGTGATGCCGTCGCTGCCGAAGTTGTCGGCCGCCTGCCAGCCGATGCGCGCGGCGCCCGTGGACGCGTTGAGCCAGCCCGGGGGCGTGCTCACCACCTGCGCGCTGGGCGGCGCGACGTCGCGGATGACCGCCCCCGTGCCGCCGATCCACCACACCCGCGCGTGCTGCTGGCGGCGCTCGCCCTGGGTGAGCTCGAGCTTCACGTCGCACGTGCCGCCGGGAAGGCCAAGGCCGTAGCCGCGCCCGCCGGCGGGCGACTGCGGCATGCCGACGTCGCCCTCGGCCCATACCCGCTGGCCGTTGGCCAGCACCTGCAGCCCGGCGCTGGACGCAGCGGCGTAGCGCAGGGCGCTCCACTGCACCGAGGCGATCTCGCTGCCCGGCACCGGGCAGCCCCAGCCCATTGAGAACTGCGTGCCCGTGGGCGCGGCCGCGGTGGCGGGGGCGTTCAACTGCACCACGGCGGCGCTCGGCTGGCTGGCCGAAAGCATGGAGCCGGTGGTGAAGGGGCCGGATCCCTGCGGGTAGAGGTTGCCGTCGGTGGCGAGCGCGGCCGGGGCGGCGGCGAGGGCGAGGCCCATGCCGCCCGTGGATGCGCTGGCGATCGCGATGCGCACCAGCGCGCGCGGACGGGTGATGCGTGGCGGGGTGGTCATGGTCCGAACTCCAACTGCGGTTGCGCCGCGGGCGTCGCGGCGGGGGCTGATTGACGTGATGGGGAACTGCTCGAGGCGCCGGAGGATCTGTTGGGTGCGCCATCGCCTGCGTCCGCGCCCGACCCGCTGCGCTGCGCGGCGCGCTCGCGTGCGGCGGCGTCGCGCTGCTGGCGGTCGCGGCGGGCCTTCGCCTCGGCTGCCCGG
>SXZC01000192.1 GCA_005788075.1 Actinomycetota bacterium | reverse complement strand
GTCACCTGCAGGTCGCGGCCGTCACGTCGCACCACGCGCAATGAGGACGCCCCGAGTGCGTGGGCAACGGCGTCCGTGCTGCCCGGCGAGGCCGTGACGGTGATGGGCACCGGCGGCTGCGCGCCGGCGGATGCCGCGGCCGGAATCGCCGGCGCGGCGGCGGCGAGCGCTGCGGCACCGATGAGGCGGAGCGAGCGGGTCATCGGCGCGGGGCCTCGCGGCGCACGAGCACGCGCCTCACCACCGACTCGTTCCCCGCAAGGTCGCGTGCCCTCACATCCACCCGATTGCGCCCCTTGCGCAGGCTCACCTGCTGGCGCATGTGCGGACCCGGCGCCGTGCGGATGGCCCGGCCATTCACGCTGAGCGACACCGACTGCATGGTGCCGGCATCGAATGCGCGGATGCGCACCGTCGACCTCAGGCCCGGCGAGGCGGTGACGCCGATGCGGGGAGGAACGACGTCGTACCGGGCCATGCCGGCGCCGGTTCCGGCGTCGGGGCCCTCGGTGCCGAGGTCGCGCGCCCGGCTCGTGATGTCCGCGCGCAGCGAAGCCACATCGACGGGCTGGCCGAGCGCCGCGCGCTCATCGCGCACCAGGGCTGCCACGCCCGCCACGTGCGCGGATGCCGCCGAGGTGCCGGCCGTGCCGGGGAAGAGCACGTTGGCCGTCACGTAGGTGGGGCCCACGAGGTCGGGCTTGGCCCGGCCGTCCTGGGTGGGGCCGCGTGACGAGTAGCGCGCCGGCTCGGTGTCCTGCCAGGGCACGGCGCCCACCGCCAGCGCGCCCGCGGCGTCCGCCGGCGTGGCCACGCTGCCGTCCGCCACCGCCAGCGCGCCGAACCCGACCGTGCGCGAGAAGACGTCCACCGGCGCATCGGGTCCTGCCGTGCGCGTGACCACCAGGCGCCACGCGCCGCCATCCACCGCCACCGGCTTCGTGCGGCGGGTGGCATCACTCACCGCCACCTCGGTCCACGAGCCGTCCGCCTGCTGGCGCTGCACCGAGAGCACCGCCGTGAGCGCCGGGTCGTTCCATCCCAGGCCGAAGGCGATGGTCTCGCCGGGCTGAGGAGCGATCAGCAGCTCGGTGCCGGCCGGCGACGGCACGCCGCGCCAGTGGCGCTCGGCGAAGTTGCCGCCCGAGTTGACCCACAGCACGCCGCGCGCCGCGGCGGAGTCGACGGCGCGGGCGAGGGTTCCGGTGCCGTCGAATGGACCGCCCAGGATCGAGTTGGAGTGGTTCACCACGGGGATCCCGTTCGCCGCGATCCAGTCGGTGGCCTGCAGGAAGCCGCTGATGTCGGCGTAGTTGACGAGCACCAGGCGGGCGCCCGGCGCGACATCGCGCACGATCTCGGCCATGCGCGTGCCGTGCTGGGTGAGCGCGCCGAGGTTGTCGCGCCCCTCGAGGCCGTTCACCGGGTCGAACGACCTGACCTCCATCTGGTCGCGCGGCGGCAGCTCGCCGGCCGCGATCGACTCGTCGAGGCCGCCGAAGCCCATGTCGAGCACGGCCACGCGGGTGCCCGCGCCATCGATCCCGCGCGCCCACGCGGCATCCGCCCCCATGCGGAAGGTGCCTTGCGACACCACCCCGAGGGCGGGCACGGATGCCGCCGCCGCGAGCACGACGCCGGATATGCCCATGAGCAGGCGCTTCATTCCGACCGCAGCAAAGCAAACGGCCCGGGTGGCAAGGTGCCACCCGGGCCGCTCAGGACATCTCCGGATGCGCGGGAAGTGACAGGCACTTCCCGTCTGCCGCAGCGTTGGGGCTACGACAGCGAGACGCTGCCGCCGGCCTCCTCGAGCTGCGACTTGATCTGCTCGGCCTCTTCCTTGGCCACGCCCTCCTTGACGGTGCCCGGGGCGCCGTCCACGAGGTCCTTGGCCTCCTTGAGCCCGAGGCCCGTCACCGCACGGACGACCTTGATCACCTGGATCTTCTTGTCGCCGGCGGAGTCGAGCGTGACGGTGAAGGAGTCCTGGTCGGCATCCCCGCCGCCATCGGCACCCCCGCCGCCGCCGGCAGCCGGAGCAGCCGCCACGGCGACCGGCGCCGCGGCGCTCACGCCGAAGGTCTCCTCGAGCGCCTTGATGCGCTCGCTCAGCTCGAGCACCGAAATGGCCTTGAGCTCGTCGATCCACTCCTCAGTGGTCATCGCCATGGTCAGTCTCCTTCTGTGGTCTCGTCGGCAGCCGGCTCGGCGTCCGCGTTGTCGTCGGCTGCCGGCTCCTGCGCGGCCTCCGGGGTGTCATCGGCCGCCGCTTCCGGCTCGGCCTCGGTGGTGTCCTCAGTGCTGGCCTCGGGCTCGGCCCCCGCCTCCGCGGCGGGTGCCTCCTCAGCCGGGGCCTCGTCAGCCGGGGCGTCCTCCGCCGGGGCATCCTCAGCCGGGGCCTCAGTGGCCTCGGCAGCGGGCGCGGCCTCAGCCGGGGCCTCGGCAGCGCGCTGCGCCTCGTACTGGCCCAGCGCGATGGCGAGGCCGGAGAGCAGGCTGCCCAGTGCGGTGGCGGTGCCCTGCAGCGGGCTGGCGACGCCGCGCACCAGGCGGGCGAGCAGCTCGTCGCGCGGCGGCAGCGCGGCGAGCTTCTTGAGCTCGTCGGCCGACACCGGGGCGCCATCGAGGATGCCGCCCTTCATGGTCAGTCGGTTCTCGGATGCCTTGGCGAAGGTGTTCAGGGCCTTCGCGATGGCGGCCGGGTCACCGGCGGCCCAGACC
>SXZC01000191.1 GCA_005788075.1 Actinomycetota bacterium | reverse complement strand
CGTACTGGGCCTCCCAGATCACCAGCGCCTCGCGCGCGGCGGTGGAGTAGCCGTACTCGAAGCCCACGCAGGCGGCCTCCGACAGCGGGCTGTTGTGCAGCTCGAACGACGCCTTCGCGCGCAGCAGGTGCTGCATCGGGATGTACACCTCACCCTTGTGGGGCTGGTACGTGGAGTCGTCGGACGTGTGGTGCAGCTCGAGGTGCCGCTGGGTGAACGTGCCGCGGGCGACGTCCTGTCCGGTGAGGCGGATCGGCACGCCCTCGGTGAGCAGCGACCCGAAGGCCAGGGCCTCGGCGTGGGCCCACGTGATGCCGCCCTCCTCGGCCAGGGCGACGCGACGGCGGTCGAGCTGGGGCGTGAGCTTCGCGTGCACCGGGAAGCCGTCGGGCGGCAGGTGCAGCTGCTCGTTGAGGCTGCGCAGCGTCGAGGCGCTCACGCGGGTCTTCACCACCTGGGTCTTCGCCCGGCGGCGCTTGTCGCGCGAGCTCTCCTGGTCGGACCCCTGCTCCAGGCCCGACTGCACGCGCTTGTGCGCCGACGACATGCGCTCCTCGGCGGCGGTCACCATCGCGGCGTAGTCGTCCTCGGTGATGACCCGGTCGGCGATGAGCCGGTCGGCGAAGATGCGCGCCACCGTGGGGTGCTCCTTGATGGTGCGCGCCATGACCGGCTGGGTGTAGGCGGGCTCGTCGAGCTCGTTGTGGCCCAGGCGCCGGTAGCCGATGAGGTCGATGAGCACGTCGTGGCCGAAGCGGTCGCGGAACTGCACCGCCAGGGTCACTGCGGCGATGCAGGCGTCCACGTCGTCGGCGTTCACGTGCACGATGGGCATGTCGAAGCCCTTGGCCATGTCGCTCGCGTAGCGGGTGGAGCGGCTGTCCTCGGGATCGGTGGTGAAGCCCACCTGGTTGTTGACGATCACGTGGATCGTGCCGCCCGTGGAGTAGCCCACCAGGCCCTGCAGGTTGAGCGTCTCGGCCACCACGCCCTGGCCGGGGACGGCCGCGTCGCCGTGCACCAGCAGCGCCACGGCGCGGTTGGGATCGTGCTCGGCGATGGGGTTGGCGCGGATGGTCTGCTTGGCGCGCACGCCGCCCTCGGCCACGGCGTTCACCTGCTCGAGGTGGCTCGGGTTGGCGGCCAGCTGCACGTGCACCGACCTCCCGGAGCGCGCCTTGAAGGTGCCCTCCGCGCCCAGGTGGTACTTCACGTCGCCGGCAGCGGCGTAGGGCTCGCCGTCGGCGTGCTCGTCGTCGTCCTCGTGCTCCATCTGGCCCTCGAACTCCGCCAGGATCGACTCCGGCGGGCGACCGACGGTGTGCATGATGCTGGCCAGGCGTCCGCGGTGCGCCATGCCGATGTGCACCTCGGGCACGCCGGCCTCGGCGAGCCGCTGCACCGTCTCGTCCATCATGGGGATGAGCGCGTCGCAGCCCTCGAGCGAGAAGGTCTTCTGGCCCAGGTACGTGCGGCGCAGGAACCGCTCGAAGACCTCCACCGACACCAGGCGCTCGAGCAGGGCGCGCCGCTCGTCGCGCGGCAGCGGCGTGCGCACCTGCCCCGACTCGATGAACTCGCGCAGCCACTGGCGCTGGTCGTGGTCGGAGATGTGCTCGATCTCGTAGGCGATCGTGCCGCAGTAGGTGTCCTTCAGCGCCGGGTAGGCCTCGGCGAAGGTGGCGCCCGGCACGGCCACGCCAAGCAGCGATGCCGGCACCAACTTCATGTGCTCGGGCGTGAGCCCCACCCAGGCCGGCTCGAGCGACGGGTCGCCCGGTGGCTCGGACCCCAGCGGGTCGAGGTGCGCGGCCAGGTGGCCGTAGGTGCGGAACGAGCGCAGCAGCGACATCGCGCCGGCGAGCGCCTTGAGGGTGTCCTCGTCGGCGCTGGCGGCCACGGCCGGCGCCGCGCCCTCGGGCGCGGCGGCCTGCGGGGTGAAGTCGAGCGGCGGCTGGGCCGGCAGGCCGAGCGCCTGGCGGATCTCGTCGTAGAAGCCCTCGTCGCCGGCCAGCAGCCCGGCGATGTCGCGCAGGAATGCACCGCTCTCGGCGCCCTGGATGACCCGGTGGTCGTACGTGGAGGTGACCGTCATCACCTTCGATACGCCCCACACCTTCAGCAGGTCGTCGGGCACGCCCTCCATGCCGGGCGGCCACGTGATGCCGCCGGTGGCCACGATCGTGCCCTGGCCGGGCATGAGGCGGGGCACCGATGCGTTGGTGCCGAAGCCACCGGGGTTGGTGAGGGTGACGCCCGCGCCCTTGAGCTCGTCCGGGCTGATCTTGCCCACGCGTGAGCGCTGGATGAGGTCGTCGAATGCCGCGCGGAAGCCCTGGAAGCCCAGCGCGCCGCAGTCACGGATCACCGGCACGAGCAGCGACCGGCTGCCGTCCTTGCGCTCGACGTCCACGGCGATGCCCAGGTTCACGGCCTCGCGCGGAACCTTGTTGGGAACGCCGTCGACGCGGGCGAAGGCCGTGCTCATCACAGGCGTCCTCTGCACCGCGCGCACGATGGCCCACGCGATGATGTGCGTGAACGACAGCTTGCCGCCGCCGGCCACCGCGAGGGCCTCGTTCAGCCGCTTGCGCTCGGCATCGAGCATCTGCACCGAGATGGTGCGGAACGTGGTGGCCGTGGGGATCGACCGGCTGTCGTCCATGTAGTCGGCCAGCGCGGCCGCGGGGCCGGTGAGCTTCACCAGCTCCTCGCCGGGCGGTGGCGGTGGCTCGGCCATGCCGCCGCCGGTGCCGGCGTTCTCCACGTCGGCGCGGCGGATGAGACCGCCGGGGCCGGTGCCGGTAACGGTCGCGAGGTCCACGCCCTGCTCGAACGCCACGCGGCGAGCGATGGGCGATGCCGCCACGTCGCGCACGGGCGGCGCGGTGGCCGGGGCCTTCGGGGCGGCG
>SXZC01000190.1 GCA_005788075.1 Actinomycetota bacterium | reverse complement strand
TTTTAAGCAAAACTAGTCTTTTTAGAAATGTAGTTGGAGGTGATGAAATATTAGTAAAAGAAGTAGCTTTCTTGAGTAATATTAAAAAAATTACTGGAAATTCTTACACTCACGCCGCCCACGCTGATGCGCGCGAACTCGCGGCCCAGGGTGCGGGCGATGCTGCGGCCGAGTGAGGTCTTTCCCACGCCGGGCGGTCCGGCGAAGAGGATGACCGTGCCGGAGGCGTCGCCCTTCAGCCGCGCCACGGCGAGCTCCTCGAGGATGCGCCGCTTGACGCGCTCGATGTCGTAGTGGTCCTCGTCGAGCACCCGGCGGGCGCGCTCGAGGTCGAGGTCGTCCTCGGTGTAGGTGCCCCAGGGGATGTCGAGGATCCAGTCGAGGTAGGTCCTGATGACCTGGTGCTCGGCCGATTGGTCGGGGATGCGCCCGAGCCGCGTGAGCTCGCGCTCGGCGGCCTGCCGCACGTCATCGGGAAGCGGGGCCTCGTCGATGCGCCGCCGCAGCTCGTTGATCTCGGCCTCGTCGCCCTCGCCCAGCTCGTCCTGGATCGCCTTGAGCTGCTGGCGCAGCACGAACTCCCGCTGGCCCTTGTCGATGTCCTGCTCCACCTCGGCCTGGATACGCGCGCCGAGCTCCAGCACCTGGATCTCGCGGGCGAGGATCTCGCTGAGGCGCCGCAAGCGCACCGACACGCGGACCTCCTCGAGGATCTCCTGCTTCTCGGCCACCGGCAGGCGCAGCGACGAGGTGACCAGGTACGAGAGCGTCGATGGGTCGTCCAGGTTGGCCGCCGCCATCTGCAGCTCGTCGGGCAGGTAGGGCACCAGGTCGACCACCCGCGCGAACGCCGCCTGCACGTTGCCGGCGAGGGCCTTGAGCTCGTCCGACTCCTCCAGCACGTCGGGCATGGGCTCGACGACCGCCACGAGGAAGGGGTCGCTGGCCGGGTAGCCGGTGAGCCGCACGCGCTCGCCGCCATGCACCAGCACGCGCATCGAGCCATCGGGCACGCGCAGCATCTTCTCCACCGTGGCCACCACGCCCACGTCGTAGAGGTCGTCGGGCGCGGGCTCCTGCGTCTCGGCGTCGCGGGCGGTCACCAGCACGAGCCGGCGCACCTCGCGGTCCATCACGTCGTCCACCAGCCGGATGCTGCGCTCCTCGCCGATGGCGAGCGGCGCCACGGCCTCGGGAAACACCACCGTCCCCTTGAGGGGGAGCACCGGGAGCTCGGCCGGCCATTCGATCTCGGGCGGCGGCACGGCATCCGCGGGGGTCACCATGACGTCCTCGGCCACCGTGTTGCCGCCCACCTCCACGGGCACCGCCGTGCCGGTCTCCTCGGGCGCGTCGCTCATGCGTCACCCCGCACGTTCACGCGCACGGTCTCCGGCCCGCGCCGTGGGGCCAGCGGCAGCATGATGGTGAGCATGCCCTTGTCGTAGTCGGCCGTCGCGGCCTCCACGTCCACCGGCGCGCCGACGCGCAGCCGCCTCTCGAACCGGCCCCACTCGATCTCGGCGTGCTGGTACACCCGACGCTCGCCCGTGGGCCGACGGCGCTCGCCGCGCACCACCAGCAGGTCGTCCTCCAGCTCCACGCTGATCATCTGCGGGTCGACGCCCGCCACGTCGAGCTGCACCACGACGCGCGGCGGGTCGTCCGCCAGCCACACGTCGGCCATGGCGCGCATGCCCGCGGCGCGCGGCGGCCTGCCGCCGCCCGCGAGCTCGGCGAACATCCGGTCGAGCTCATGCTCGAGGCGCCGGTACTGCACGAGCAGGTCCTCCTCAGCCCTTCCCATGCCCCAAGGGTACCGGGGCCAGGGGCAGCGGCGGCACCCCCGGGTAGGGTAGGACCCATGAGCGACCCCGACCGCACTCGTCGGCGCAACCCCGCCACGCCGCCCGTCGGGGGGTGGGGATTCGGCGCGGCCGGCATCCCCACGGGGTTCTGGGTGGGGCTGTCCGTGGTGCTCGTGGTGGTGGCCATCGTGCTGCTGGCCGTCGACTACACCGGGTACGGCGCCCTGCTCCTGGTGCTCGGCCTCGCCGCCGCGGTCAACCTGATCCCGTGATCGACGCCGGGGCGCTGGCGGAGGCCCTGCGCACGGCGCGGCCCGACGCCGAGCCGTCGGAGATACCCCCCGATGAGCTCGACGACCTGGTGCGCGAGGCCGGCGGCGACCCCGACGACCACGACCTCGTGGGCCGGGCGCTCGTCGAGTGGGAGCGCATGCTGCCCTAGGCGCGGGTCACGCGCTGCGGGTCAGCGCACCAGGCCGGGCGTGGCCTCGAACGCCAGGTCGAGGCGCGCGGCGAGCGCCTCCGCCAGCGCGTGCTCCACGGCACGGCGGTCGGCCGTGCCGCCCTCGGCGACGATCGAGGTGGCCGGTACATCGGGCGCACCGCAGGCGCTCATGCGGGCCGCCCACGCGGGGTCGGGGTCGACGTTCAGGCCGATGCCGTGCATCGACACGCCCTCGGCCACCCTTATCCCGACGCTGCCGACCTTGCGGCCGTCGACGTAGGTGCCCATGGCCTCGTGGTCGCTCGCCGCACCGGGCACCCCGCACGCGTGGCAGGCGTCCGTCATGGCGTCGACCAGCGCCTCGACGAAGCGCCGCACGCCCGGGCCGCGGCGGAGGTCCATGATCACGTAGCCGGTCACCTGCCCGGGGCCGTGCCAGGTCATCTGCCCGCCGCGGTCGGTCGCCAGGCAGGTGGCGCCGAGCGCGGCCAGCGCCCCCTCGTCGATGAAGAGGTCGTCGCGCGTGCCGTGGCGGCCGTAGGTGTACACCGGTTCGTGCTCCAGTAGCCACACCACGGCGGGGCTGTCGCCGGTGCGCACCAGGTCGGCCAGGCGGCGCTGCTCGTCCCAGGCCTCGACGTAGCCGATGCGCTCCGTGCGGGCCAGCAGCGCCGGTCGGGGCGCGTGCGCGCGCTCACCGGCGCCGCGCATCACACCAGCAGGGCGGCGGGGTGCTCGAGCAGCTCGGCCACGCGCCCGAGGAAGGTCGCGGCCTCCGCGCCGTAGGCCACCCGGTGGTCCACCGACAACGACAGGGTCATGACGTCGCGCACCACCACATGGCCGTCCACCACCACGGGCTTGGGCACCGCGCGTCCCACGGCGAGGATCGCCGCCTCGCCCGGGTTGATCACGGCGTGGAAGCGATCGATGCCGAACATGCCGAGGTTGGTCACGGTGATCACCGACCCCTCGAGCTCATCGGGGCGCAGCTCGCCGGCGCGACCCCGGCCCGCGAGGTCGCGCACCTCGGCGGCGATCGCGGGCACGCCCTTTGAGTCGGCGCCGCGGATCACCGGCACGATGAGGCCGCCGGGCACCGACACGGCCACCCCCACGTCCACGCCGTCCGGCACCACGAACTCCTGGTCCTCGAGGCGCGACACCATGTCGGGGCGCTCGCGGGCGGCCATGGCCACCGCGCGGATCACGAAGTCGTTCACGCTCGGGCGGTTCTGCTCGGGAAGCGCCACGCGCAGGTCGGCGCGCGCCGCGGCGAGCGCCGTGGTGTCGACGTCGCGCTCGAGGGTGAAGTCGGGGATCGCGTTGGCCTGGTCCATGCGCGTGCTGATGGTGCGCTGCAGGCGCGTGAGCGGCGTGCGGCGACCCGCCGGCCAGGCCTCGAGCGGCACGGGGGCGGGCGGACGCGGCGGGGTCGGGGCGGCA
>SXZC01000189.1 GCA_005788075.1 Actinomycetota bacterium | reverse complement strand
GCCGTCGACCAGCCCTCGGCCCGGCGCATCCACGACCGGCCGATCCCGCGCCTCGGCGGCGTGGCGATCCTCATCGGCTTCCTGGTGCCCGCGCTGTGGTTCCTGCCCATCGAGCCCGGCGCGCGCGGGCTGATCGCCGGCGCGGTGCTCATCGCCCTGCTCGGCATCGCCGACGACGTGCTCGGCATGCAGCCCGCCGTGAAGTTCGCCGGGCAGGTGGCCTGCGCGTGCATCCCCGTGGCGGCGGGCCTCACGATCGACCACCTCACGCTGCCCTTCCTGGGCGCCATCGACCTGGGTGGTGCCCAGTACCCGCTCACGGTGCTCTGGTTCGTGGCGATCGTGAACATCATCAACTTCACCGACGGCATGGACGGCCTCGCGGCCGGGGTGGTGGCCATCGGCTCCACCACGTTCGCGATCATCGCCGCATCCCTCGGCCGCGCCGACGCGGCCATCCTGGCGGCGGCCCTTGCCGGTGCCTGCGCGGCGTTCCTGCGCTTCAACTTCCACCCGGCCCGCACGTTCATGGGTGACGGCGGCTCGATGTTCCTCGGCTTCATGCTCGCCGGCATCGCCATCAGCGGTGTGATGAAGAGCGCCGCGGCCATCGCCATCGTGCTGCCGCTCATCGTGCTGGCGATCCCGATCCTCGACACGTCGTTCGTCATCCTGAAGCGCCTCAAGCACGGCAACCCCGTGTACTCGGCCGACAAGAGCCACTTCCATCACCGGTTCCTGGCGATTGGCTGGAGCCAGCGGCGCACCGTGCTCGCGATCTACGCATGGACCGGCCTCATGGCGATGCTCGCCCTGGCCATGCGCTTCGTTCCCTACATGGACTCCCCGGGCGACTGGAACCCCGGCTGGACGGCCCTGCTGGCGGCGATCGCCGCCATCGGCCTGGCCGGCGCGGTGTACCTGGTGTACGTGCTGGAGATCCTCAAGTGGCGCAGCGAGCCGGTGGTGCAGATCGTCCGCCGACGGCGTGCGGCGGGCAACGAGGTGGCCGCGAACAAGCGGTAGGTCCTTCCGCCCCGGAACGCGGGACGCCTGTCACCCCATAACGAGGCGCCGTTCCCATGGCATGCCACGAGCGGATGGGTATGCTCCCGCCCGTTGCCGCGGACTATCGCGGCGAGGTCTCACGCCCGGAGGGAAGAGCATCACCTCAGCCGCCCCTGGCCAGGCTGCAAACCAGATAATGCCTGTGCCTGCCTCTAAGGAAGTCCCGCGCCGTGCTCTCGTGTTCGCGACCGCCGCGAGCATCGCCGCCTGCGTCGTGGCCCTGCCGATCGTGCTGGCCCTGGGCGGGCCGCTCAACGGCTGGGTGCTGGGCACCGCGCTGTGGGTGGCCAACTGGGCCGTGCAGCTGGCCACCGCCAAGTACGCGATGAGGATGGGGCAGTCGGCCGCCGTGGGCGTCACCGGGCTGTCGTTCATCATCCGCGCCTGGACCGTGGCCGGCGTGCTGTTCATCACGGCCCTCCGCTTCAACGAGACCGTCGCCCTCGTGGCCGCCGCGGTGTTCATCGTGGCCTTCACCTTCGACCTGCTGGGCCGCGCCATCGCGTTCGGCACGCGCGAGAAGGCCATCGCCGACGCCAAGGCCGCCGCCGCCGCCGAGGCGGGGGAGGGCGAGGAGTGAGGGCGTCCGTGACCCGGCTCAAGTGGTGGCTCATCGCCACCTTCGGCCTGCTGCTCGCCGCGCCCGCGCTGGCATCGGCCGCAGAGGAGTTCGACCCCGCCGAGGAGTTCGAGACATCCGCCTGGGTGGACCTCAACCTCGGCTTCATCGACCTCAGCATCAACAAGGCCGTCTTCTACATGCTGGCCTCGAGCGCCATCATCATCCTGTTCGGCATCCTCGTGGTGCGCGGCGGGCTGAAGATGAAGCCCACCAAGGCGCAGAACGTGCTCGAGATCACGTACGAGTTCGCCGAGGAGCAGATCGCGGGCGCCACCCTCCCGCAGCGCGTGTTCACCAAGTGGTTCCCCTACCTGGCCACGCTCTTCCTCTTCATCGCGGTGAACAACCTCATCTCGTTCATCCCCCTTCCCACGGCCCCGCACACCGACACCTTCCAGGTGGTCGGCGACCTCGGGCTCTACGCCGCCACGGCGAACATCAGCGTGACCATCGCCCTGGCGCTCATGACGTTCGTTGCCTTCCTGTACGAAGGCTTCAGCACCCACGGTTTCATCGGCTACTTCAAGACGCTGATCCCGCCGGGTTCCAGCAAGGGCATCACGCCCTTCATCTTCGCCCTCGAGCTGCTGTCGCAGGTGCTTCGCCTCGTCAGCCTCTCGGTGCGACTGTTCGCAAACATGCTCGCTGGCCACCTTCTCATCATCATGGCCGCGGGCTTCTCGATCCTCGTCGGAAGCCTTCTCGGCGTCCTGGGGATCCCTTTCGCCCTCTTCTTCTACGTGTTCGAGTGGCTCCTGGTGGCCGGTCTGCAGGCGTTCATCTTCGCCCTGCTGTCCGGCATCTACATCGGCTACGCCGCGCAGTCCGAGCACTAGAAGGCAATTCACCACACAGGAGGCCACGTGGCTCTCGAAGGCAGCATCGTCGACGCATCCAAGGCCCTGACGCTCGGTCTCGCGACCGGCTTGGGCGCAATCGGCCCGGGTATCGGCGTGGGCTACATCTTCGGCAAGACCGTCGAGTCGGTCGCCCGCCAGCCCGAGCTCCGGAGTGATCTTCTCTCGATCACGTTCCTCGGACTGGCCCTGACCGAGGCGATCACGTTCTACGCCCTGCTCATGGGCTTCGTCGCCTTCTTCCTGGTCTAGACCATGGGTCCCCTTTCAGGCGTCGATCCCGTAGGAGCGAACCCGCTCCTCCAGGTCAGTCCGGGTCTGATGATCTGGACGATCGTCGTCTTCCTTCTCACGCTTCTCATCATGAAGAAGTTCGTCTTCGGCCCGGTTGGCCAGGCGATCGAGAAGCGGCGCGCGTCCATCGCAGCCTCCATCGAGGAGGCCGAGAGCAGCCGCGATGAGGCCGTGAGGCTCCTCGACGAGTACAAGGCCAAGCTGGCCGAGGCCCGTCGCGAGGCCGACGAGCTCCGTGAATCCGGTCGCCGTGAGGGCGAGCGGCAGAAGACGGAGATCGTGGGCCAGGCCCAGGAGCAGCGGGAGCGCATCGTGAGCGACACGCAGACGCAGATCGACGCCCAGGCCCAGGCGGCCGTGGCCGGCATCCGCGACGACGTCGTGGTGCTCGCGCTCACCGCAGCCGAGAAGGTGACGAAGAAGTCCCTGTCCGACGACGATCACCGCAGGCTGGTCGAGGAGGCTCTCGCCGACGCCGACCTCAGCGGATTGCAGAAGGCCTGATGAGCGTCGCGGCCACATACGCGGAGGCCCTGTACGAGGCAGCCCACGCGCAGTCCGCCGTGGACCAGGTGCGGAGCGAGCTCAACGAGTTCGCCGAGGCCATGGCCCCCGGGTCGGAGCTGCGCGAGGCCCTCACGAGCCCGGAGATCGACGAGGCGGCCAAGAGGGCGGCCGTCACGGAGATCATGGAGGGTGCCCATCCGGTGTCCCTCGGGTTCGTCCAGGTGCTCATCGACCGTGGCCGCATCGCCGAGCTCGACGAGGTGGTCACCGCATACGGCCGCCGCGTCGACGCGGCCGAGGGGCGCGTGGTCGTGACCGCCGTCACGGCGATCCCGCTCACCCCGGAGCTCCGCGACAAGATCCGCGAGAAGGTGCGCGCGCAGACCGGCCGCGAGGCCGAGATCGAGGAGGCTGTTGACCCGTCGATCATCGGCGGCCTCGTGCTGCGGGTCGGCGAGGTCGTGGTCGACGCCTCGCTGCGCACCAGGCTCGAGGAGATGCGCCGCTCCCTCGAGACCACGCCCATCGACCTGTCCACCGCCGTCGAGGCCTGACGCGCGGCACCGCCGCATCAACCGAGAAAGGTATTCACCGCACGATGAAGCTCCGCCCCGACGAGATCACAAAGGTTCTCCGCGCCCAGATCGAGCAGTACGAGGGCGTCGCCGAGGCCGACGAGGTCGGGACCGTGCTGCAGGTGGGTGACGGTATCGCCCGCGTGCACGGCCTTCCCTCGGCGCTGTCCCTGGAGACGCTCGAGCTGCCGCACGGCGTCACCGGCCTCGCGCTGAACCTCGAGGAGGACAACGTCGGCGTCGTGCTCCTCGGCGAGGACACCCTCATCAAGGAGGGTGACCCGGTGCGCCGCACCGGCAAGGTCATCCAGGTGCCGGTGGGCGAGGCCCTGCTCGGCCGCGTGGTCGACCCGCTCGGCACGCCGCTGGACGGCCGTGGCCCGATCCAGACCAACGACTTCCGCCCGGTGGAGTTCAAGGCCCCGGGCGTGGTGCAGCGCCAGCCGGTCACCGAGCCCTTGCAGACGGGCATCAAGGCCATTGACGCGCTGATCCCGATC
>SXZC01000188.1 GCA_005788075.1 Actinomycetota bacterium | reverse complement strand
GGGTCCGGCAGGGCCGACAGGGCCCTGAGCACCGGTTGCCCCACGTGCACCACGCGGGCCGCGATCGCCCTGCCGGCCGCGGGCGTCCCACTCCACCTTCCGGAAGGCCGGCGGGCACAGGCCGCCATCCGCCGACAACGTGAGCGGCGCGAACTGCGACACCGCGAAGCACGCCGTGATGGTGCGGGGAGCAGCCAGCGCGGGCGACGTCGCCGCCGCGGTGCACGCAAGCGCAAGGGATGCCAGGGCCACGCGGCGATAGGTCACAAGAACCTCCAAGGGGAATCGGTACGCCAAGGGGAACGGATAGACCGCCACTGTAGACCCGCGGGTCTGTAAGCCGATGCGCTGCTCGCCGTGACTTTCGCTCCGGTCAACGAAGGGAGCCCCGCATGAACCGCCTCATCGCCATCGCAGCAACCGCGGCTGCGCCTTCCGGTTCCTGGTGGAGGCCGCCTGGTACGACAACGGCAACACGCTGGTGGAGCACTACATCGGGGGGCGCATCGAGATCGGATGAGGCGGCGCGGCAGGCGGACTCATGCAGGCGCATCACCCAGCCCATGTCCGGGTCGACCACGACCTCCCCGGGCAGGCGCCACTTGCACGGTAGGGTTGGCAGCCATGAAGCCCCCGGTTCCCACGCTTCTCCTCACCGGCGCCGCAGCAGCGGGCCTCGCCCTGGCGGGGCAGGCCACGGCAGCTCCCGTGTGCACGCCCGCCACGCCGACGGCCGGCAGCACGGTCACGTGCACCTATAGCGGTGGAGGCTCCACCACCCTCACCGTGCCGCCCGGCACGTCGACGCTCGGGGTGGGCCTCGCCGGTGGTGGTGGCGCAGGTGGCGACTACGACATGGGCGAGACTGGCGGTAATGGCGGGCACGGCGCACGCGTGGAGGCCTTCGTCGATGCCACCGGGCTCAGCGCGATCACTGTTCTGCTGGGCAGGGGCGGGGCGGCAAGCAGTGCGGGCGGCGGGTTCAGCGCCCTCTACGCGGGTTCAGCGGTGAACAACGCTTCCGTGCGGGTGGTCGCCGGCGGCGGCGGGGGGGGCGCCGTGTTGAGCGTCGGTCCGCGCACCGGAGGGAGTGGCGCGGCCGCAGGCACCGCCGCAGGTGGCAGCGCGCCCGACAACAGCGCGGTAGACGGCCGACTCGGCGGGCTCGGGGGCGCAGGCGGCATCGGGGCGGCGGCCGTGAACGGGTTGTGCGCGGGGAGCACCCTGCCCGGAAGCGACTGGTCGGCCGGCGGCGCTGGCGCCGCCTCCTATGGCAGTGGGGGTGCAGGCGGCGCCGGCTACGGAGGCGGGGGCGGGGGCTGCGGCAGCGGGGGAGGTGCCGGGGGCTCGTTTGCGGCGACTGCGCCCCACGAACCGGCCACGTTCAGCCCCACGGGCGGGGCCGGGGGTGCGGGGGGCACCCCCACCTGGCTCGTGGGAGGCACGGGCGGCGACGGCACCGTGCAGATCACGTTCGTCGTGGCGTCGTATGCGCTCACCTACGTGGGGAACGGCGCCACGGGAGGCAGCGTGCCCGCTGCCTCCGGCACCAACTGGATCTACGACACCGCCGTGACCCTCGACGGCAACACCGGGGGGCTCGCGCGACCCGGCTACACCTTCGCCGGTTGGAACACCCAGGCCGATGGCTCGGGCACCGCCTACGCCCCGGGCGCCACGGTGACCATGCGGGCCGCCCTCACGCTCTATGCCGAGTGGTCGCCGATCCCGGCGGCGAGCACGGCAGCGTCCGGCACGGGAACCGCCCCCGCCCCCACGGGTCCGGCGCGCCCAAACGTCCTGCCAGGGAGCTTCTCGCTGAAAAAGGGCGTGGGCACCACCACGGGCACCGTGCCGGCCGGCGCCACCCGCATCACCCAGACCGCCACGACCGGGGGCGGCGGCGCCACCGAGAGCTTCGTCGAGATGGCCAAGGCGAAGACCGCCACCGGCACGTGCCGCATCACGACCAATCGCAACAAGAGGACCAGGAAAGTGACCACGCGCACCTACCGCTGCTCCATCATCCTCAGCAAGGGAACCTGGGCGATCACCACCACGGCGCGTGGCAGTGCCGGAGTGGTGGCCGAGGGCAACCGGAGGGTGGTGGTGAAGTGAGGCGCCTGCTCACCGCCCTCGCAGGCGCCCTCTCCCTCGCCGCCCTCACCGGACCCGCCACCGCCGTGGTGGGCGGGGGTCCGGCCGATCCGGCCGCGTGGCCCTACATGGCGGCCATCTACCAGCAGAACGGCAAGACCATCTGGCAGAGCCAGTTCTGCGGAGGCACGGTGGTGGCGCCGCGGCTGGTGGTCACGGCCGCGCACTGCCTGTGGAACAAGGCCGGCGCGCCGGCGCAGGATCAGTCGACGCTGCGGGTGCGCGTGGGCGATCCCAAGCTCGACGGCACCGTGGGCACCTCGGCGGGCGTGGTGGCCATCGCGCGGCCGCCCGCGGCCGAGCCGCCGTACCGGCCCGACATCGCGGTGATCACCCTCGATCAGGACCTCCCGGTGCAGCCGATCCTGGTGTCGGGCGACTCGCGCTGGGCGCTTCGGGCCGGGGCACCTGCGTGGACGGCCGGCTGGGGCCTGCTGCAGGAGGAGGGCGCCTCCGCGGAGACGCTGCAGGACGTGAAGCTGCGCACTCTTGCGCCCGGCATGTGCAAGACGCTCGTGGGCGCCACGGCGTTCGAGGTGTGCGCGGGCGAGCCGCTGATCGGCGGCACCGACTCGTGCCAGGGCGACTCCGGCGGGCCGCTCACCGGCTGGGGATACGACAAGCGCGAGTACCTGGTGGGCGTGGTGTCCAACGGGTTCGGCTGCGCCCGGGCGTTCCTGCCCGGCCTCTACACGCGCACCGACTTCGCGCCGGTGGCCGCGTGGCTCGAGAGCCAGGGCGTGCCGGTGGTGCGCGACACCGGTGGCTCCGCGGGGCCGTCCACCAAGCCGGTGGTGCGGGTGCTCGGCGGCACGATGCGCGTGGGCAAGCCCTTCCGGGTGTCGTACACCGTGCGCGCCGCCACCACCCGCACGGTGGAGGAGATCATCCTCATCAAGGACGGCCAGCCGCTCGACTTCGACACCACCCGCCTCAGCCGCTCGCGCGCGGGCCAGACCTACTACCTCGAGATGGAGCGCCGCACGCCGGCCTCATTCCAGGGCAAGGTGGGGGCCTGCGTGGTGTCGGTGGATGAGTTCGGCAACACATCGGTGAGGCGCTGCACGGTTCTGACCGTGAGGTAGGGGCGGGGGCGACCTCTCGGCTTGTCCGAGCGACGCACGCCGGAATAGCATCACCCGCATGAGGACCCCCTCCCCTGCCCTGCTCGCGGTCACTGCGGGCGCCGCTGCACTTGGCCTGGCCCTCACGGGCACGGCGTCCGCTGCGCCCCTCTGCACCGCGGTGACCCCTGCGGTGGGAAGCACCGTCACCTGCTCGTACAGCGGCACCGGGTCGACCACCATCACGGTGCCGATCGGCACGGCGTCACTCACGCTCGACCTCTCGGGTGGCGGCGGCGGGGGCGGCATCTTCAACAGCGTGGTCAACGGAGGAGCCGGAGGGGCCGGCGCCCGGGTGCAGGGCGCGATCGACGCGACCGCCCTCGGATCGATCACGGTCGTCGTCGGGGCCGGGGGCGCGCAGGGGGCAGTTGACCCGGCCGGCAAGGGCGGTGGCTTCAGCGCCATCTACTCAGGTGGTGCCGCGAGCCCCGCAGATGTGATCGCCGTGGCCGGCGGCGGCGGTGGCGGAGCCGGGGGCTGGGGATCGGGCAGCAGCGGTGGCGCGGGTGGCAACGGCGTGAACGGCGCCGGGGCCACCGGCAACGACAACGCCGGCGGGGGGCGTGGCGGCGTGGGCGGCAGTGCAGGCACCGGCGGCGCGGGTGGGTGCGACGGCAGCTCCTGCAGCGCGTCGGGAACGAACTGGGCGGCGGGCGGCGGAGGCGGCGGAACGTCGAGCAACGCCGACGGGGACGGCGGAGCAGGCTACGGAGGTGGTGGCGAGGGGTATCAGTCGGGCGGGGGCGCCGGCGGGTCGTTCCTCAACCCGGCGCTGCGCATCGGCTCACCCACGTTCTCGCCGGGCGGCGGCCTCGCGGGCGTCGGCGGGGCCTGGGCCGTGTCGGCCACGGCCGGTGGCGCCGGCACGGTGACGGTCACCTTCGTGGCACGCCAGCTCGCGGTGGGCTACGACGCCAACGGGGCGACCGGGGGAAGCCCGCCCGCAGACGCCGACATCGACTACGGCTCGGCGCTGACGGTGCCGGGCAACACCGGCAACCTCGTGCGCCCGGGCCACGAATTCGCCGGGTGGAACACCCAGCCCAACGGCTCGGGAACCGCCTACTCACCGGGGGCGTCGTTGGTCGTCACCGCGGGCGTCACGCTGTACGCGCAGTGGACCGCCATCGCCGCGCAGGGCACCACCTCGTCCGGCGGGGGCGCGGGGTCGGCAACCACCACCCCGGCGCCGACCGCTCCCGCCCGGAAGCTGGCATCGCTCTTCTCCCTGAGGAACGGCGTGGGCACCACCGCGGGGACGGTGCCGGCGGGGGCCACAGCCATGGTGCAGACCGCCGGCGCCGGGGGTGGTGCCTCCGGCAGCGTGATCACCCAGGGCTTCCTCGAGATGGCGAAGGCGAAGATGGCCAAGGGCACGTGCCGCATCACCACCGTGCGCAGCAAGAAGACCAAGAAGGTGACGAAGCGCACCTACCGGTGCACGATCCGCCTGGCCAAGGGCACGTGGACCGTGACCACCACGGCGCGGGGCAAGGCCGGCGTGGTGGCCGAGGGCAGTCGGCGCGTGGTGGTGAGGTAGCCGCAGGGCGCCGGCCACGGCCTGCCACCGGGCCGGGCGCAGCGCCGCGGGCGGTCCTAGGAGGTGAACCCCGAATTCATCGAGAACCGCAATCCCTTAGTGGGCTTACCCGACGCGAAGTCGACCGTGAGGGTGGGGAAAGGCGGCAGGGGCGGCAGCCACTGGCCCTGGCGCGTCGACTGATCGGCCACGCGGACGCGGAGGGAGGTCGGCTGCCGGAAGGCCTGCCACGTGTTCGAGCCGATCTCAGCGGCGAGGGCGGGGACCATGCCGGGCAGGCCCGTCTCGGTACCGATGGCGATACCCATCGTGGTGAACGTCAGCCACTGGTTCCACAGGAGCACGGACACGGGGACCCCGCCCTCACCCGGCGCAAGGAGCATGTCCGGACCGAGCACCACCTGCTGACCCCAGCGGGTGTTCAGCTGCCCCGCCGGGAACAGAACGGCGCCGGGCTCGATCGTGCCGAACGCGTTGAACGCCTGCACCGCATCACCGAACGCCACCACGGTCACCATCGACGGCTGGGCCACCTGCCAGGCGAGGCCGACGTCCGGGATCGCGCCCGGCAGTATCTCGGCCGGCTGCCAGTCGAACACGAACCCGTTGCCCTGGTCGGCCAGGGCCGCCACATCGGGTGCATCGCTCAAGATGGTCACCGCGCGGGTGCCTCCGAGCACCCTGTCGGCAATGCCGTTCTCACCGGCGCCACGGGCGCGGTGACGCACAACGCGATTGCGGCCCGCGCCCCCCATGAGGGTGTCTGCGCCCGGTCCACCCTCCACGTGGTCGTTGTCGCCCTCGCCCAACAGGGCGTCGTCGCCTGCGCCGCCGTGAATGCGGTCGTGCCCGGCGCCGCCCAGCACCACATCGCGCCCGGCGCCGGCCTCGATGACGTCCGCAAATCGTGACCCGCAGATGATGTCGTCACCGGCGCCCGAGCGCACACGGCCGGGGCCCGTGAGGCGGATGACATCACGCTTCGCCGTGCCGGTGATGACGCCGCTGCTCTTGCCGGTTGTCACCGGGTAGCCGTGACAGGTCGCCTTCGCCGCCGGAGCGAGCACGGGTGCGGCTGATGCGGCGGCCGGAAGGGCCAGCGCCGCCGCGGCAAGGAGGAGAGACCGGCGGCAAGTGAGGGAGATCATCGCCACACCCTAGCCCGCTCCGCGCAGATGGCCGATGTGGCCCGGCACATCGCGGGTCTCAGCCCTGGGAGGTTGGTTGGCTCTGCAGCGACAGCACGGCACCGGCGCTCAGGGAGACCCCCGCGCCTGACACCTCCACCACCTGCTGGGTGGTGGAGGTGGTCTGCACCGTCACCGTCTTCGTGGACGGCGGGGCGATCAGGCTCGCGGCCAAGTCGGTCAGCGGCACCTGCTGATCACTGGTGGCCGGGGCGCGGGGCAGGCTCCACGTCACGGTGCACGGCCCGGGCCCGGGGCTCGACGTCACGGAGGGCCCGGGCCACGTCTGCGGCGGCGGCTGCACGAGGCTCACCCCGGGCAGCGGTGACAGCAGCGAGCGCACCTGCGTGAGCGTGCCCGTCCAGCTGAACGACGCGGGCGCGGCGCATGCCGGCAAGCCTGCCGCCTGCAGGGTGAAGAGGGTGGGACTCCCGGGCAGCACGATTCGCGAGCCGGGTGCCAGGGTGAGGTTCTGCGCCCTCAGCCACACGGGACCCTGCATCACGAGGGTCGCGCCGGGCTGCACCGTGATGGTGCTGACGATGACGGTGGTGGGCGCGGATCCCTGGCCGATGGTCATGGTGGTGCCCGGCCGCACCAGCACGGTCGGAGCCGCCGTGACGGTGGTCATCTCGGGGAACCGCAGCGCGTTGATGAGGGCCTCGTACTGCGCTGGGCCGCTGCCCTGCCCCTTCAGGTAGGCGAGCAGCGCGGACATCGGCACGTCGTCCACCATGAGGTTGACCTGCGCAAGCGCCGTCGGGATGATGCCCCGCAGCGCCCGCATGCGGTACCGCACCCCGTCGGGGGTGCGCGCGGCGCGGGTGATCGTGACCACCACGCGGCGGTTACGCCCCTGGGGGTCGCGCCCGGTGAGGATGGCGTTGGGTGCATCGGTGCGGAAGGTCCCGCGCCAGAGCCCGATGAACTTATGCTCCTCTAGCGTTGCCGTCCGCCGGCCGGGGCGGTCCTCGAAGGCCAGCACCGCGCGGTGCCCGGTGCGCATGGTGATGTCGGCGACCGGCCCACTGACGGGGCGGCTGGTGGCCGTGCCGGCGGCCTGCGAGAACAGCATCGATGGCGCCGCATCTGCCGGGGCGGGAACGGCGGTGGCGCACGCGAGCAGCGCTGCCGCGATCGCTGGTCGCAGGGGGGAAGTCACGAGTTGAACCTATCACCGCAGCGTGGTGGCACCCCCGCTCGCAGGCCGGGGCCGCGCGCGCAGGATCCTGCTTCGGCCCCTACCTCCCCCGCTTCGCCCGGGCCCTCACCCACCCCGACTCATTGCCCGCCCGGTCGACCACCCGCACCAGCGGGCGGGCACCCTTCGTGCGCACGGTGGCCCGCGCCGCGTAGGGCACGGTGGTGACGGGGCGGCCCGGAGCCTGGGCCACCTGCAGCGATGCGATGCCCGAGTGGGCGTCGCGCGCGCGGGTGGTGAGCCTGAGGCCGGCGGACGTGCGCGTGGCCGTGGCGGCATCCACCACCGGGGCGACGGTGTCGAGGATGATGTCGTCGGTGTAGGTCTCGCGGGCGTCGATGCCCCGGCCACGGAAGCGCACGTACACCACATGCGGCAGTCGGGCGTCGGGGTCGGCCTCGAGGGTGATGGCCGCCTCGGGGGCCACCGGGCGCCAGTCGGCCCCCTTGAAGCCGCCGTCGGTGGCGATCCTCATGCCGGTAGCGCCGTCGGGCCACGCGATGGCCAGCTGCACGCGCGGGTCGCGGGTGAAGCGCGCGCCATCCTCGATGCTCACGCCGGGCTCGTCGGCCAGCGCCGCCGGGCGCACGTCGAGCTGCATCTCGGCGGTGGCCTCTCCCCCGCCGGGGGCGGTGGCGCGCACGCTCACCGTGGCATCGGCGTCGGGCGTGATGGTCACGGCCGGTATGGAGCCGGTGTCGGCATCGAAGGTGCCGTCGCCATCGGTATCCCAGGCGTAGGCAATGGCGCCGCCGTTGTCGGTGGACGCCGCCGCGCGCAGCGTGACGGCCCGGCCCTTCATCACGAACGCCGGGGGGCTCTGGAACGCCACGCGCGGGGTGTCGCTGATGGTTCGCACTCCCCCGCCCCGCGCGCTGTTGCCCACGCGATCGATGGCGCGCACCTCCACGTGGTGGTCGCCGTCAGGCAGCGCCGCGGCAGGCAGCGCCACCTGGCACTCGCTGGCGCAGGCGCCCGGGCCAAGCTCGGCCTGCACCGCGCCGCCCACCAGCACCTCATACCGGGCCATGCCCGCGCCACCATCGCCCACGGGCCACCAGCGCACCGGATCGGTGGACGCCGTCGGGCCGTCGGGGGCGATCACCTGTGGCGTGCCCGGCGGGGTGAGGTCCACGGTGAAGGAGGCCGTCTTGCGCTGCTGGCCCCAGCTGCACATGCCGCGCCAGGTGCACGTGACCACCGTGCGCATGTCCACGCGCACGGTGTAGGTGCCCTCGGAAAGGTTGCTCCACGAGCGAGTCACGTCGCCGCCCGGCGTGAACCACGTGCCCGACCATGCGATGCGCGTGCCGCGCAGCAGAACGTCGAGGGCCTGCCCGGCCCACGACGGGCGGGTCCAGGTGGCCTCGGCCCCATCGGGACCCGTCCATGTGGTGCCCCCGGCCTCGGCCGAGCGGCCGATGGTGATCGACCAGTCGTCCGACTGGCCCATGGCCGCCGGCGCGGCGGCCGCGATGGCGGCGAGTGCGGAGGCCGCGATGGCAAGGCCCCGTGCGTGCATGGTGTTCCCCCCCGTGCGTGTGGCGTGAGGGGAGGTCGCGAGAGGGGAGCGGGGGCCTTACGGTGCGCGCGGGCGGCGGCGAAACCGGGCTACCCCCGGAGGGCGACGCCTCCAGGGGCACGGGCGTACGTCAGCCCTGCGTGAAGCCCGTGAAAAGGCCGTAGCGCAGGGTGATGGTGGGCTGGGTGGGCGTGAAGGTGCCGGCGGCCGACGGGTCGCTCGGGGAGGGGGGCAGCGTGAGGATGCCATGGGTCCCGAGCACCTCCGTCACCCGCACGCGCAGGGTGGATGGCTGGAGGAACGGCGCCTGCGACCCGGCCAGCACCTGCGCTGCCACGGCGGGGGTGGTGGTGGTCGCCCATGCACTGGTGGCGGTGAGGGAGATGCCCATGGTGAAGGGCTCAGAGCCAGCTAGGTTCATCAACGACACCCCATCACGCGGCCCGGTGCCAACCTTCTCGAACGTGAACGACCCCCCGAACAACATCGCCGTGCCCCACTGCACAGGGGTGGTGATGCTGGGCACCAGCAGCATGTAGGGCATCAGGGTCGTGACCGACAGGAAGGCACTCACCCGCGGTGCCAGCGTGATCACCGTACGGGGCGCGGGTGCGGCGGTCTGCCAGATGGGCGTGAGGCCGCCGGGGCCGCCCGCCGCCCCCTGCACCGGAACCCAGTCGAACGCGAACAGCGCATTCTCGGACACAAGATCCTGGACATCGGCGGGATCCATGATGATGGATATCGCCTGCACTCCCGGCAGCACGACGTCGCCCCCACCCGCCGCGCCAGTCTCCCGTGGGCGTGCCATGCCGTCGCGCACCACGCGGTTGCGCCCGGCGCCCCCCACCAGGGTGTCGCCGCCGGGCCCGCCGTGCAGGTGGTCATTGCCGCCCTCGCCGAACAGCACGTCGCGGCCCGCACCGCCGTGGATGCGGTCGTGCCCCCTGCCGCCGACCACCACGTCGTCGCCCGCGCCGGCCTCGATCGCGTCGGCGAAGCGCGAGCCGCAGATGATGTCGGCGCCCGCGCCTGATCGCACGTGCCCGGGGCCCTTCAGCCGGATGACATCGCGCCGGGCCGTGCCGGTGATCTCACCGCGATCGGCCGTGGTGGTGACCGGCAGGCCATGG